>JAEXTE010000446.1 GCA_023453655.1 Pseudomonadota bacterium | reverse complement strand
CGGCTGCACCGGGCGGGTGCCGTGCCTTGGGGCGCCACGCAAGGCGCGTGGACGCGGCCGGTCCGGGCTGGGCAGGCGCGCCGCCCAGCGCCGGCCACGGAGCCTGTCTTCCGTGCGCCTGCCGGATGGTTGCCTGTTGCCATCTCCCGCCCCCCTTTTGCCAGCACGACCCGACGACTGCGGCATGGCGGCACCGGCAAGCGTCCGGCGCGGCCGACTGCGATGCCCCGCTACGGGGGAGGCCCCGTTTCGGGCTGCGTCGAGGCGGCGCGCGCCATGCCGATCGCGCGGATACGCGCCTTGCGCAGCGCTTCGCCGATCCGGGGTCCGTCCATTCCATCGCGCACGACGTCGCGCGCGCCGACCGCGAGCGCTGCCGCGTGCAGGCGCTGCAGTTCCGCGGCCTGGGGATAGGGTCGGTCCTGCAAGCCTTCGCGCCCGCGCTTGTCGGCTTCGCAGACGATGGCCAGGCGCGCGATGCGCGCCGGCTTGCGGAACGCGTCGCAGCGCTGCAGCAGGTCGTGCACGGTGGCATCGCGCAGTTCGGCCAGCCGGTGCACGTTGAGGTGTTCGCGGCAGGCCATCACCGCCAGCTCGCGATGCTCGGACGGCACCTTGAGGCGCTCGCACAGGCCGCGCAGCGGCGCCAGGCCCGCCTGCTCGTGGCCGATATGGCGCGGCAGCGCGTCGGCCGGCGTCAGCGCCTTGCCCAGGTCGTGGGTGAGCGCGGCGAAGCCGACCACGGCATCGCCCGGGGCCAGCGTCGCGGCCATGTCGCTGACCAGTTCCTGGTGGCGTCCGGTATCGACCTCGGGATGGAATTCCGCGCGCTGCGGCACGCCGTACAGCGCGTCGACCTCCGGCAGGACGACCGCCAGCGCATCGGCCTCGCGCAACGTGCGCAGGAAGGCCGAAGGCTGCGCGGCGGACAGCGCCTTGCACAACTCCTGCCAGACGCGCTCGGGCACCAGGTCGGCGAGTTCGCCGCTGGCCGCCATGGCCCGCATCAGCGCCATGGTTTCCGCCGCGACGCGAAAACCCAGCGGCGCGAGCCGCGCCATGAAGCGGGCCGCGCGCAGCACCCGCAGCGGATCCTCGACGAAGGCCGGACCGACGTGTCGCAGCACGCGCGCCTCGATGTCGCGCGCGCCGCCGAACGGATCGACCAGACGTCCCTGGCCATCCTGCGCGATCGCGTTGATGGTGAAGTCGCGCCGGCCCAGGTCCTCTTCCAGCGTCACCGACGGGTCGGCGTGCACCACGAAGCCGCGGTAGCCGCGACCGCTCTTGCGTTCGGTCCTGGCCAGCGCATGTTCCTCTGCCGTCTGCGGGTGCAGGAAGACCGGGAAATCGCGGCCCACCGGACGGAAACCGGCGGCGAGCATCGCTTCCGGCGTCTGCCCGACCACGACCCAGTCGCGGTCGCCCGGCGGCAGCCCGAGCAGCCGGTCGCGCACCACACCGCCGACCAGGTAGGTCTGCACCGCCTTCGCCTCAGCCCAGCACCCGCGCGCTCAGCAGCCCCAGCAGCGCCTTCGCATCGACCTTGCGGCCGAAGGTCTTGCTGACCGGTGCCGGCTGGCCCGAGATCCACAGCCGCAGCTCCGAATCCATGTCGAAACTGCCGGCGTTCTCCACCGAGAAGCTGACGATGCTGCGGTAGGGAACGCACAGGGTCTCGACCTTGCTGCCGGTCAGTCCCTGCTTGTTGACCAGGATCAGGCGACGGCTGGTGAACACGAACAGGTCGCGGAACAGGACGAAGGCGCGCTCCACCCGTTCGCCTTCGATCAGCAGCGGCGCCAGCTCGGCCGCGACCTTGTCGACCGGCGCCTCGTTGGCGTTGCCAAGCAGTGCATCGAGCAGGCCCATGGGCATTCTCCGTCGAGGAAGTCGCGCCAGCTTAGCCGCTCGCGCTCAGCCCGTCGCAGGCGCGGGGCAGGCGAAGGCCTTGCGCGCGGTGCCGTTCCCGCCGCGCATGCGCTCGCTGACCGGGCGCGCCTTGCCGTACATGCGCCAGTCGTAGAGCACGCTGAAGGCGAGGATGCGGGCCACGTACTCGCGCGTCTCGCGATAGCTGATGGTCTCGATCCAGAGGTCCGGGTCCATCGCCGGGCGCTGCGAGAGCCAGCGCGAAGTCGGGGTCGGGCCGGCGTTGTAGGCGGCGATGGCGACGTAGGGCCTGGCGTACATCTCTTCCTTCTCGCGCAGGTAGGCGGTGCCGATGGCGATGTTGGTCGCGGGATCGTAGAGGTCGGCGGCGCCGTTCCAGGGCAGTCCCAGTCGCCGCGCCACGGCCGCGCCGGTGGCCGGCATCACCTGCATCAGTCCGCGCGCATCGGCCGGCGAACGCGCGCGCGGGTTGAAGGTGCTTTCCGCGCGGATCTCGGCCGCCACCCAGGCCGGGTCGAGGCCGTTCTTCTTCGCCTCGCGCTGGATGATGTCGGCGTGGTGGATCGGGAAGCGCAGCGTGTACAGCCGGGTCTCGCCGGGCCCCTTCAGGTCGAACACGGCGCGGTCGAACCAGCCGTGCTGCTGCGCGACTTCCACCGCGATGCGGCGCTGGACGTCGTCGAAGCGCGAGAGCGCGTCGCGCCATTCGCGGATCGCCCAGCCGCTGCGGTCGGCGCGGTACAGCGCCAGCGCCCGCACCAGCGCCGGATCGGCCGCCACCGCCGTGCGCTGCGCCTCGCTCCAGTCCGGCATCCATGGGCACAGCGCGTAGGGCTGGTCGAGCCGGTCGGCGGCGAGGAAACCATGGAATTCGGGCTGGCGCGCCGCCCTGGCGAACAGCGCCCGCGCGCCGGCGCTGTCGCCGGTGAGTTCGCGCATGCGCGCCTCGAACCACTGCCAGCGCGCGCCGCCGCGCTGCGCGGGCGGCATCCTTTCCAGCGCCGCCAGGGCCGCGCGCCAGTCCGAACGCGCCATCGCCTCGCGCACGCGCCATTCGTGCAGGCGCTCGTCGTAGGCCGACTCCGGCACCAGGGCCAGCAGCCGCGCCGAATCGGGCAGGTAGGAGGCGACCGTCCACAGCGCGGCCTGGTACAGCACGCGTCCGCGCTCGGTCTCGCCGAACTCCAGCGCCGAGGCGATGGCGGGCAACCGCGCTTCGGCGCCCAGGGGATCGCTCTTGGCGAAGCGGGCCAGGCCGTGCGAAGCGATCAGCCGGCTGCGCGCGGTCTTCGGCCAGGACAGCGCGCGCTCGTGCGGAGCGGCGAAGAAGGCGATGTAGTCGTTGGCCAGGGCCTGCTGGTCGGCCGGCAGCCCGCGCGCGGCGGCGCGCATGACGTCGGGCTCCCATTCGGCGGCGGCCAGCTCGATGCGTTCCCAGCGCAGCGTCTCGCCGAGGCCGCCACTGGCGGCCAGCGCGGCGAACACCGGATCGCATTCGTTGGGCAGCGACTTGCCGCTGCTGCGCCAGACCGCCTGCGCATCCGCGGTCCACTTCGCATCCGCCGCACCGGTTCGGCGGCGCGCGTCGAGCTCGGCGCAGCGCAGCGCCGGACTGGCGACGGCCGGCGACCAGGCCGCGCGGTAGCCCGCCCAGTCCTGGCGCTTGATGAGGGCCCGCAGCCAGGCCTCGCGAAACACCTCGGCCACCGCCTCGCCACGGTAGCGGGTGAGGAACGCCTGCGCCTCGCTGGCCGGCAGCGTGTCGACGTTGCGCCGCAGGCGCGCCATCTCCACCCAGCGCTGCGCCGGGTGGTCGGGCGCCAGCGCGGAGCCGGGCAGTCCGCGTTCGGCCGCCTCGATGGCGGCGCGCAGCGGCGCGCCGTCTTCGACCACCCGGAGCTGCTGGGCGATGGCGGCCGGGGTGGACAGCAGTGCGGCCGCGGCAAGTAGGATGGCGAGCTTTCCGTGCATCCATCGACTATAGCCAAGGCCCGATGAACATCTTTTCAGACAGCGTGGCACCGGGAACGGGCGCATGATCGAGGGCTGGTGGGTGTTTCCCCTGCTGGGCCTGGCCGCGGGCGTGCTGGCCGGCCTGCTCGGGATCGGCGGCGGCCTGGTGCTGATCGGCGCGCTGGTCTGGCTGTTGCCGGCCTACGGCATTCCGGAGTCCGCGGCGATGCACGCCGCGCTGGCCAGTTCGCTGGCCAGCATCGTGCTCACCGCATCCTCGTCGGCGCGCTCGCACCATCGCCGCGGCAGCGTGCTGTGGCCGACCGTGGCCTGGATGGTGCCGGGGCTGGTGCTCGGCGGCTGGCTGGGCAGCCTGGTCGCGGTGGCGCTGCAGGGCGAGGTGCTGCGCTGGTGCGTGGCCTTGTACTGCTTCCTGGTCGCCGCGCAGATGGCCTTCGGCGGCCCGCGCGGAGGCGCCGCGCAGCCGGGCCTGGCCCCGGTCGGCTGGCCGATGACGGCGGCCGGCGGCGGCATCGGCGCGGTTTCCGCGGTGGTCGGCATCGGCGGCGGCTCGATGACCGTGCCGCTGCTGGTCTGGCG
>JAEXTE010000339.1 GCA_023453655.1 Pseudomonadota bacterium | reverse complement strand
GCCGAGGCGCAGCTGCGCGCGCAGTCGGTGACCACCGGCAAGCTCGACGTGGTGGCGCCGCGCGCCGGCCGGGTCGACAGCCTGCCCTACCGTCTCGGCGACGAGCCGGCGCCCGGCGCGCCGCGGGCGGTCATGCTGGTGGGCGAGGCGCCCTACGCGCGGTCTACGTGCCCGAGCCGCTGCGTGCCGGCGTGCGGGTGGGCGACGCGGCCACCGTGCACGTGGGCGCGGATGGCGGCCGCAGCTATCCCGGCCGCGTGCGCATGGTGCGCAGCGAGCCCACCTTCACCCCGTACTACGCGCTGACCGGCAAGGACGCTGCGCGGCTGAGCTACCTGGCCGAAGTGCAGCTGGAGGGACAGGGCGTGGCCGAACTTCCCGCGGGCCTGCCGCTGCGGGTGGAATTCGCCCAGTGAGCGACGCGCTTGCGGCGATCCCCGGGCCCGACGCGGCCATCCGCGCGCGCGGCATGGTCAAGCGCTTTGGCGCGCTGACCGCGGTCGACCATGTCGACCTGACCGTCCCGCGCGCCCACGTCTACGGCTTCCTCGGCCCCAACGGCTCGGGCAAGTCGACCACGATCCGCATGCTCTGCGGCCTGCTCACCCCGACCGGAGGCGAGATCGAGGTGCTGGGACTGCGCGTGCCCGGGGAGGCCGACGCGCTGCGCCTGCGCATCGGCTACATGACCCAGAAGTTCTCGCTGTTCGAGGACCTCACCGTGCGCGAGAACCTGGAGTTCCTGGCCGCGGTCTACGGCTTGCCGCGCGGCGATGCGCGCCGGCGCGTGGACGAGCTGCTCGGCCTGTACCACTTCGAGGACCGGCAGGCGCAGCTGGCCGGCACCCTGAGCGGCGGCCAGAAGCAGCGCCTGGCTCTGGCCGGCGCGGTGATCCACAAGCCGGAGCTGCTGTTCCTGGACGAACCCACCAGCGCCGTGGATCCCGAATCGCGGCGCGACTTCTGGGAAAAGCTCTTCGAGCTGGCCGACGCCGGCACCACCCTGCTGGTGTCCACCCACTACATGGACGAGGCCGAGCGCTGCCACCGCATCGCCATCCTCGACCGCGGCGTGCTGGTGGCCGACGGCGCGCCCGGTGAACTGGCCGCGGCGCTGGAGGGGCGCAGCGTGGAAGTGCGCGCCGCCCAGCCGCGTCGCGCGCAGCGGCTGCTCTCGGGGCTGCCGGGCGTGCTCAGCGTGGCCCAGATCGGCAACAGCCTGCGGGTGCTCTCGGCGCCGGGCCGCGACGGCGCCGAGGCGGTGGCGCGCGCGCTGCACGAGGCCTCGCTGTCGGCCGAGGTGCTGCCCGCGTCCGCCAACCTCGAGGACGTGTTCGTCGCCGCCACCCGCGGCCGTGGCGGGGACGCCGCGGCATGACGTCGTGGCGCCGGCTGTGGGCGGTGGTGCTGAAGGAGCTGCGCCAGCTCCGGCGCGACCGCATCAGCATGCTGCTGATCGTGGCGATCCCGGTGATCGACCTGCTGCTGTTCGGCTACGCGATCAACTTCAACCCGCGCAACCTCGACGCGATGATCGTCGACCAGGCCAACACCGCCACCTCGCGCGCGGCGGTGATGGACATGCGCGCCACCGGCATCATCGAGATCACCGGCGTCGGCGACAGCCCGGCGCAGGCGATGGAGCAGCTGCGGCGTGGCCGCATCAGCGCCGCGATCGTGCTGCCGCCGGACTATGAGCGCCGGCTGATCGACGGCAGGCCGGCGGTGCAGGTGATGGTCGACGGCACCGACACCGTGGTCCAGGCCGCCGCCGTGCAGCTGGCGCAGCTGCCGCTGGAGGCGGTGAACGGCCGCCGCGCGCAGGCGCCGCCGGCGCAGATCGAGGTGGTGAGCTTCTACAACCCCGAGCGCCGCTCGGCGGTGAGCATCGTGCCCGGCCTGATCGGCATCATCCTGACCATGACGATGACCATGTTCACCGCCATGGCCCTGGTGCGCGAGCGCGAGCGCGGCAACATGGAGCTGCTGATCGCCACTCCGCTCAGCCGCGCCGGACTGATGATCGGCAAGGTGCTGCCCTATGCGGTGATCGGCCTGGTGCAGACCACGCTGATCCTGGTCCTGGGCATCTGGATGTTCGACGTGCCACTGCGCGGCAGCCTGCTGGACGTCTACGTCGCCTCGCTGCTGCTGATCCTGGCCAACCTGAGCATGGGCCTGCTGATCTCCACCCGTGCCACCACCCAGTTCCAGGCGATCCAGATCGCGATGTTCGTGTTCCTGCCGTCGATCCTGATCTCGGGCTTCATGTTCCCGTTCGCCGGCATGCCCGACGTGGTGCAGTGGGGCGCGGAGGTGCTGCCGATGACGCACTTCCTGCGCCTGGTGCGCGGGGTGATGCTGCGTGGCGCCACGCTGGCGGAGCTGTGGCCCGGCGTGCTGGCGCTACTGGCCTTCACCGTGGTGACGATGACGCTGGCGATCCTACGGTTCCGCAAACGCCTCGACTAGCCGGAACCCCGCGGCGGCGTGCACGCGTCACGCTTCCGGAACACGCGGCGGCAAGGCTGGGGTCCGCCCCAGCTGCGGCCGACGCCGGCGCGGCGATAGCGTGGACCGCCCCACCGGCTGCAGGGAGAGCGGCGATGACCAGCGCCACCGATACCGGAATCGATGCGAGCGGCGCCACCCGGGCAGCCGCCGATGCGACGGCCGCGGCCGCGCCGTCCGCCGCCAGTCGCCGCGAGCAGGAGATCCGGGCCGAGCTGGCGAACAACCCGCAGGCGCTGCAGGCGCTGGACCGGCTGGTCGCGGGACTCGACGCCTACGCCCTGGACGACGCACGGCGGGTGCAGGCGCTGGACGATTTCATGGCCGCGCCCAACGCCGCGACCGCGGCCTATGTCGAAGGACGCATCGCGCAGGCGCTGGGCGAGGACTTCGCGGCCGCGCATGCGCTGGTCTCGCCGGACGCCGGCACGCTCACGATCGGCGGGCAGGTCTACTCGATCGACCACGGCGCATTGCTGGATGCGGACGGGCGGCAGGCGGGCACGATCACCAACGACGGCGTGGTGCGGCTCGATGGCGAGGAGCAGGCGCGCAATGTCTATACCGACCTGTCCGCGCGCGTGCAGCTGCGCGAAACCGTCGACGGCGAACTGTCGACCCTGCTCGACCTGCACCCGGCCGACCGCCGCGGCCGCCTCGACGATGGCAACGTCAACCGGCAGTTCGCGGACCGGGTGAAGGACACGCTGGTGCGCGCCCGGCAGGAAGGCATGGCCATGCAGATGGACCTGGTCTACCGCACCTTCGCGCACCAGGACCAGCTGTACGCGCAGGGTCGCACGGAGCCCGGACAGCGGGTCACCAACGCGCGCGGCGGCCAGTCGTGGCACAACTACGGACTCGGCGCGGACGTGGTGTTCAGCACGCCCGCCGGGCAGCCTTCCTGGCCCGAAGACGGCAACTGGACCCGCTATGGCGAGATCGCCGAAGCGCGGGGCCTGACCTGGGGCGGCCGCTGGCAGAACCCCGATCGCCCGCACGTCGAATACCACCCGGGATTCGGCGCGAGCGATGCCGGCGACTTCATCGCCACCCATGGCCGCGACGGGCTGGAAGGCGTCTGGGACCGGATGGATATCGGGCAGCAGCCGTGAGCGCGCAGGCGATCTGGCAGACTCCGGCGGCATGAAGCCACCGCCATTGCAACCGGCCGGCGCCTGGGCGCCGCCTCGCCGCGGCGCGGCCGCGGCCCTGTTCGCCTGCCTGCTCGCTGCATGCGGCGCTTCGGGCGATCGTGCCTCCGCCGCGCCCCAGGCCGCGGCGGAGCGACACCCGGCCGATCCCGGTCCGCACCTGGTCGACCCCCGGCCGCTGCCGGGCGCAGGGGCGGTCGCCTTCGGTCCCGAGCAGGACTGGATCGCCTGGGCGGCCGGTGAGGAG
>JAEXTE010000338.1 GCA_023453655.1 Pseudomonadota bacterium | reverse complement strand
GGGGCGTGTCGAGCACCCGGTGGGGGGGCTGGGGTGCGGGTATCAGCTACTGGGGGTGCGCGCCCAGCGTCAACCCGGTGCTGCGGTAGTCCGACACCACCTCCTCGCCGGCCGAAGGCGCGGGCAGCGCGATCTCGTCCTCGTCGGGGCTGCCCGGCAGCAGCGGGCGCTGGCGCTCGATCCCGGCCACGGCCCAGCGCGCGGCGTGGCGATGTCCCGCCAACGAGGCCAGCGCGCCGGCCTCGGCCAGCGCAGTGCGGGCTTTCTCGTCCAGGCCCGCGCGCAGGCACAGGTCGCGCACGTCGGCGAAAGGGCGCTGCGCGCGGGCCGCGACGATGGCCCTGGCCATGGCCTCGGACATGCCCTTGATCTGTCGGAAGCCCAGGCGGATCGCCGCCTGCCCGCCGTCGTTGCCGCGGTAGACATCGCCGCCTTCGAGCGTGCAGTCCCAGTCGCTGCAGCCCACGTCGACCGGCAGCACCTCCACGCTGGCGCGGCCGCTGCGGCTGCGGCGCGCGTCCTGCACGATCTCGCTGGGGGAGTAGAAGCCCATCGGCTGCGCGTTGAGCAGGGCGCAGTAGAAGGCCGCAGTTTCGTGCCGCTTGAGCCAGCAACTGATGTAGACCAGCTTGGCGAACGAGGCGGCGTGGCTCTGCGGAAAGCCGTAGGAGCCGAAACCCTTGATCTGCTCGAAGATCTGGTCGATGAACTCGGGTGCATAGCCCTTGCCCACCATCAGTTCGCGGATGCGGATGCGGTGCGGCTCCATGTCGCCGCCGCGCCGCCAGGCCGCCATCGAGCGACGCAGGTTGTCGGCCTCGTGCGGCTCATAGCCGGCATGGATCACCAGCTCCATCACCTGTTCCTGGAACAGCGGAATGCCGAGGGTTGGCCCCAGGATTTCCTTCACCCCGTCCGAGGGATAGGTCACTGCTTCCTTGCCCTGCCGTCGCCGCAGGTAGGGATGCACCATGTCGCCCTGGATCGGGCCCGGACGCACGATCGCCACCTCCACCACCAGGTCGTAGTACTTCTCCGGCCTGAGCCGCGGCAGCATGCTCATCTGCGCGCGCGACTCGATCTGGAACACGCCGACGGTGTCGGCGGCCTGGATCATCTCGAAGGTGGGCGCGTCGTCGGTGGGCAGCCTTGCCAGGTCCACCTCGTAGCCGCGATGGCGCTCCACCAGTTCCACCGCCTTGCGGATGCAGGTGAGCATGCCCAAAGCCAGGCAGTCGACCTTGAGCAGCTTCATCGTCTCCAGGTCGTCCTTGTCCCACTGGATGATGCTGCGCTCGGGCATCGAGGCGTTCTCGACCGGCACCACGGTCGACAGCGGCGCATCGCTGATCACGAAACCACCGACGTGCTGGGAGAGATGGCGCGGGTGGTCGCGCAGCTGCATGGTCAGCGCCAGCACCCGCTGGATCAGCGGGTTGTCCGGATCGAAGCCGGCCTCGCGCAGGCGCTGCTCCATCGGCGACTCGCCGTTGCCCCAGCCGAAGCAGTCGGCCAGCAGCGAGAGCTGGTCGGGCGGCAGGCCGAAAGCCTTGGCCACGTCGCGCACCGCGCTCTTGCCGCGATAGCGGATCACGGTGGCGGCCAGCGCGGCGCGATGGCGGCCGTACTTGGCATAGACGTACTGCAGCACTTCCTCGCGGCGCTCGTGCTCGAAGTCGACGTCGATATCGGGTGGCTCGTTGCGCTCCTCCGACAGGAAGCGCGCCATCAGCAGCCGGCTCTCGGCCGGGTTGACCACGGTGATCCCGAGCGCGAAGCACACCGCCGAATTGGCCGAGGAGCCGCGGCCCTGGCACAGGATCTCCCGCGACTTCGCGAAACGGACGATGTCCTCGACGGTCAGGAAGAAGGCCTCGTACCTGAGCTTGGCGATCAGGGCGAGTTCGTCGTCGATCTGGGCGATCACCTCCACCGGCGCACCTTCGGGCCAGCGCTCATGCAGGCCGCGACGGGTGAGTTCGCGCAGCCAGGTGGTGGGGGTATGGCCTTCCGGCACCAGTTCCACCGGATAGGCGTAACGATGGTCCTTGATCAGGTCGAACGTGCAGCGCCGCGCGAGCTGCACCGCCGCGTCCATCAGCGCCGCGCCGTAGATATTGCCCAGCGCGCGGCGCGTGCGCAGGTGGCGCTCCCCGTTGCGGAACAGCTGCGCGCCGCATTCGGCCAGCGTACTGTTGTGGCGGATCGCGGTCATGGTGTCCTGCAGCGCGCGACGGCGGCGCACGTCCATGTGCACGTCGCCGGCGGCAAGCGGCCGCAGGCCGAGCATGGCCGCCACGTCCAGCAACTGCGCCAGGCGCGCGACGTCGTCGTGTTCGCGGTGCAGTTCCACCGCGAGGAAGGCGCGATCGGCGAACACCCCACGCAGCCATTCGCCCTGGGACAGGTCGACCTCGCGCCCCGGCACCCACAGCGCGAACAGGCCGCACAGGGCCGGATCGACGTCGCCGACGTGGCGTTCCACGTCATCGCGCGTGAGCCGGTAGCCCTTGCCGGTGACGGCGCGGCGCGCGGTGGTGATCAGCTCGCACAGGCGCGTGTAGCCGGCCGGCGTCTCCACCAGCAGCACGCACTTGAGGCCGCAGTCGAGGGTGAACTCGCTGCCGACGATCAGCTGCACGCCGGTTTCGCGCGCCGCTTCGAGCCCACGCACGATGCCGGCCAGCGAGCATTCGTCGGTGATCGCCAGCGCCTCGTAGCCGCACTGCGCCGCACGCGAAAACAGTTCCTCGGCGCTGGCGGCGCCGCGCAGGAAGGAGAAATCCGACAGGCAGTGCAGTTCGGCGTACGCCGGCAGTCCGTCCTCGACCGGCGCATCGTCGTTGGCGGCCAAAGCCAACCCGCGCAGGCGCTGCGCGGTTTCCCAGGCGCGTGGTGGGCGGCCGCCGGGGGTATCGCGATCGACGTCGTCGTGGTCAGTCATGGGGCGCAGGCTCCGGCAGCCCCCACCCCAGCCCGTCCAGCCCGGCGTAGCACGCCGGGCGCTCGGTCGGACCGCGCGGCGGTGCCGCGCAAACGGCCTGCCCTCGCCCCCGCACGCGGGGGAGGGAGCAGAACGCACCCAGCGCGCCGTGGACGCCCCTGCTTTTCGTCCCTTCTCCTGCTTTCGCCCCTTCCCCTGCTCGCGGGGGAAGGTTGGGATGGGGGCGCGCGCGAAGCGCGCGTGGATGACGCGGCGACCCTTGCCCCCACCCCGCCCCTCCCCCGCAAGCGGGGGAGTGAGCAAAGCACACCCCACGCGCTCTGCTTTCGCCCCTTCCCCCGCGAGCGAAGGAAGGAGCAGAGCGCGCACTCCGACGCTCACGAAAACCACCCCTGCAGCATCCAGCCGCCCTGCTCGCCCGCAGGCGCGAAGGCCCACGCACGCTGTCCCTGCGAAGTCTCGATGACGTAGTAGTCGCGGCGCGCATCCCCGCCGTCCCACCAGCCGCTTTCCAGGCGTTCGGGGCCCGAGACGATGCGCGGGCGCGGATCGCGCAGCGGGACCGGGCGCGGCAACAGCCAGCACGGACGCGGCGGGCGCGGGGGCGCCTCGTCGACCACGGCGGCGGCGTCGCCCATCCGTTTCCAGGCCCGTTCGGGACGCGGATCGCCCGAAGGCGCCACCGCGTACACCGCCTCGTCGCCCAGGCGCGCGCGCAGGCGTTCGCGCAGCTGCGGCCAGGGCAGCTGCTGCTGGCTGCGGGTGTCGAACAGGTCGCGCGAGGCCGGTGCGAACGGCGGCAGTTCGCGCGCCAGCAGGCGCACGCCGACCACGGGGCGTTCGAGCCGCACCTTCTCCAGCCGGCTGCGGATGACCTCGAACAGCATCGCCGCATCGCGCTCGGCCGAGAGCAGGCCGACTTCGACGTCGGTATGCCCGATCTCGTGCTCCAGCCGCAGCACGAAGCGCTGCACGCCGCCGTCGCGCATCGACAGGAAGGTGCACAGGTCGCCGACCAGCCGTCGCAGCGGGAACAGCAGCGCCATGTGGCTCTCGACCTCGTAGCCGAGTTCGACGCGCGCGTCGAAATGGTCAGGCGGCGCATAGCACGACAGCGGGTCGTCGGCCTCGCCGTAGAGCCGGTCGAGGTGCTCGAGCACCGGCAGGCCGAAGCGGCGGCGCAGCGCGTCGCGCGGCAGCGCGCGCAAAGCCCCCAGATGGCGCACCCCCATGCGCTGCAGGCGTTCGCCACTGTCTTCCGGCAGGCGCGCGTGTCGCACCGGGACGCGGTCGAGGGTGGTACGCATGGCCTCGCCATGCATCAGCGCCAGGCCGTCGCGCAGGCCGGCGAAGACATGCGCGGCGCGCGGCGTGGGCGCCAGCGCGATGCGGTGTTCGAAGCCCAGCGCGGCCAGCTCCCCGCGCAGGCGGCGTTCGATCCCTGGCCAGGGCCCGAGCAGGCGGAAGCTACCGCGCACCTCCAGCACGATGCAGCCCGGCCACTGCGCGCTCACCAGCGAACTGTGGCGATAGGCCCAGGCGGCGAGGAAACGCTGCCAGCGCGCCTCAGCCTGCGGGTCGTGTTCGACCATCGCGAAATCGCGCAGCAGCGCATGCGCGGCGGTCAGGCGCATGCCGGGGCGGAGCCCGGCTTCGGCAGCGGCGGCATTCACTGCATGCAGGCTGCGCAGCTGCGCAGGCCCGGTCACCAGCGCCAGCGGCGCATCGGGGTCAGGCAGGCGCCGGAGGACGCCATCCAGCGCCAGTTGCGGCAGCAGTACGCAGGCCCAGAGCATTGGCGTCAGTCACGCGCGAGCGGCGCAGGGACAGCAACGAACTGCAGTTCTTGCTGCGGGCTGGAAGAGACACTGGCCATGCGACGCATCGGGACATCGATGGCCACGCGTGGGGGATCGGGTTCGATGCCAGGCAGGGACCTGTCCTTCCTCCGTTCGTGGAAGGCGCCGAAGGCAGATGGGGGCGCGTCGAAGGTGCGTGTGATGTTGTCGCGACCGGCCTGCCCCCACCCCAGCCCTCCCCTGCAAACGGGGGAGGGAGCGTTGGCGATACGGCGCGCCGGGACATCGCTGGGCAAGTGCGATGGATCTATTGCCCTTCCCTTCCCCCGCTCGCGGGGGAAGGTGCCGAAGGCGGATGGGGGCGCGCCGGAGGCGCGGGCCACGTTCTCGCGACCGGCCGGCCCCCACCCCAGCCCGTCCGGTCCGGCGTAGCACGCCGGGCGCTCGGTCAGGTCGCGCGGCGATGCCGCGCAAGCGGCCTGCCCTCGCCCCCCGCGAGCGGGGGAGGGAGTATTGAGCTCGCGGCGCGCCGGAACATCGCTGGCAAGGTGCGATGGATCCTGATGGTGTTCGACCACGAACGGCATCGCCGGCACCGGCCCACCGCGGCACTTGCGCACCTGCCAGGCGATGCCGCGTTCCGCGCGCACCGCTTCCAGGCGCAGCGCCGCCGGCGAGGGGTTGGCGAGGTGGCGGCGGTCGCGCAGGGCGAAGCCCAGGCACTGGCCCGTATCGGCGGCGACCTGCAGGCGGCGCAAAGCGCGCGCGTCGGCCTGCTGCGGCCAGCCCAGCACCGCGGAGCAGCTGCCGCTGCGCAGGCACTGCTCGAACGCCCACAGCGCATCGCGCGGCGCGGCTTCGATGATGCGCAGCTGCGACAGGTCCACGCCCGCGGCCTGCAGGGCCGGCGCATAGGGAACATAGGGCGGCGCCACCAGCACCACGCGTTCGCCAGCCTGCGTGCAGCGCGCCAGCGTCGGCAGCAGCAGCGACAGCTCGCCCACCCCGTCGGCCGGCAGCAGCAGTTCGGTCAGCGCGCGCCGCGGCCAGCCGCCCTGCGGCAGCAGCGCGTCGAGCGCGGCATGCCCGGTCGGTTCGCCGTCCGCGGCGATGACCGCGCTGCGCCCGGCGTGCCACAGCGTGCGCGCGGCCAGCAGGGTGTCGAGGGCGACCACGGCCGACATGCTCAGCCCCTGCGCACCAGGCCGCAGTACACGCCTTCGATGGCGAAGTCCTGGCCTGGGCGCACCTCGATCGGCTGGTGCTCGGGATTGCGCGGCAACAGGCGGACACGCGCGCGCCCGCGCTCGAGCCGTTTGATCGTGACCTCACCGTCGATGCGCGCCACCACCACCTGGCCGTTGCGCGCCTCGTTGCTGCGTTTCACCGCCACCAGGTCGCCGTCGAAAATGCCGTCGTCGCGCATCGAGTCGCCCTTCACCTTGAGCAGGTAGTCGGGTCTGTCGGAAAACAGCGCGCGGTCGAGCAGCAGCAGTTCGTCGCTGCCGATGTCGGCGCCGATCGGCGTGCCCGCGGCCACCTGGCCCAGCACCGGCAGCGGCAGCTGGTCCGGGCGCCCGGGCAGGCGCAGGCCGCGCTTGCGCCCGCTCTCCTGCTCCAGCAGGCCCTCGGCGACCAGGGCCTGCACGTGCTTCTGCGCGGCATTGCGCGAGGCGAAGCCGAAGGCGTGGGCGATCTCGGCCAGGCTCGGGGCCCGGCCCGCGGCCAGCTCCTGGCGCAGGAAGGCCAGCACGGCGGCGCGTTGCGGCGG
>JAEXTE010000293.1 GCA_023453655.1 Pseudomonadota bacterium | reverse complement strand
CGCGGGCGCGCGGCCGGTCGACCGCCCCGTGATCGCACGCGGTCCGGCGGCCTACTTCTCCACCCTGCCGATCAAGGCGATGACGGCCGCCGTGGCCGCCGCCGGCATTCCCGCCGCGGTCTCGCAGCCCGCGGGCACCTTTGTCTGCAACCACGTGTTCTACGGGCTGATGCACGCGCTGCGGCGGCGGCCCGGCGTGCGCGGCGGCTTCATCCACGTGCCCTGGTCGGACGTCCAGGCCGCGCGCCGGCCCGGCCAGCCGGGCCTGCCGCTGGCCGCGATGGTCGACGGCATCCGCATCGCGCTGGAGGCCGCCATCGCGCATCCGGTCGACGTGGCGATCGCCGCCGGCAAGGAGCACTAGCGCAGCACGCGATGCCCCGTGCCGGCGCGCTGTCCTATCCTTGTCGCACCCGACCTGGAAGGAATCCGCCCATGCGCCTGTTCCGTTGCCTGACGTCCGCAGCGCTCGCCCTCGCGCTCGCCGCCTGCGCCCCCGATTCCGCCACCGCGCCGGCCCCCGGAACCGGGACCGAGGCCGCCGGCAAGTCCGCCGAAGCCGCGCTGGCCGATCCCATGCTCGAAGGATCGGACGCCAGCGCCGTGGTCCGGCACGATCCGCAGGACCCGCAGGGCTTCGACCGCAAGGCCTTCGCAGGCCGGTTCGCCGGCATCCTGCCCTGCGCGGACTGTCCCGGCATCGAGATGCGGCTGGAGATCGCCAGCGAAGGCACGTTCGCGCTGCGCCAGACCTACCAGGCGCGCGACACGACGACTTCGCTCACCGGCACCTGGACTGTCGACGAGGCCGGCAAGCGGCTGCTGCTCGATCCCGACAGCAAGGACGAGGCCGACCGCGTGTTCGAGATCGTCTCGCGCGATGAACTGCGCGCGCTCGATGCCTCGGGCCGGCCGATCGACAGCACGCTCAACTACAGCTTGCGCCGGAACTGAATGGGCCGCTGGCGTCCTCCGGCCGAGAAGAGCACCGCGCTGATCACGCCCGAAGGGCATGCGCGGCTCAAGGCCGAACTCGACGACCTCTGGCGCGTACAGCGCCCCGAGGTCGTGCGGGCCCTGGCCGCGGCGGCGGCCGAGGGCGACCGCTCCGAGAACGCCGAGTACACCTATCGCAAGAAGCAGCTGGGCGGCATCGACCGGCGCGTGCGCTACCTCAGCAAGCGGCTTGAAGCGCTGCGCGTGGTGGACGCCGCGCCGGCGGACCCGGGCGCGGTGTTCTTCGGCGCGCATGTGGAGATCGAGCACGCGCAGTCCGGCGACACCGCGCGCTACCGCATCGTCGGGCCCGACGAAATCGACGCGGCGCGCGGCTGGATCAGCATCGACTCGCCGCTGGCGCGGGCGATGCTCAGGAAGCGTGTCGACGACGAATTCGAGGCGCAGCTGCCGGCCGGGCCGGCGCGCTACTACATCGTCGACGTGCGCTACGGCGACTGACGCCGCGCGGCGCGGCGGGCGCGATGTCCGCTAGCCCAGCACCCGCAGTGCCTGCGCGCCGGCAATCGCCTCGCCATAGAGGTCGTGCTCGTCGCTGCCCAGGATCTCCACGTCGACGAAGTCGCCCGGCTGCAGGCCGGCCTCCAGGCCGTTCTGGATCTGCACCACGCCATCGATCTCGGGCGCGTCGGCGCGGGTGCGGGCAATCGCGAGGTCGCCGTCGACCACGTCCACCAGGCAGCGCTGCACGCTGCCCACCTTGGCCTCGAGCTTCTGCGCCGAGATCTCCGCCTGCACGTCCATGAAACGCGCCAGCCGCTCCTGCTTCACCGCCTCGGGCACCGGATCGGGCAGCGCGTTGGCCGTGGCGCCGTCGACCGGCGAATAGGCGAAGGCGCCGACGCGGTCCAGGCGGACTTCGCGCAGGAAATCCAGCAGCTCCTCGAACTCGGCCTCGGTCTCGCCCGGGAAGCCGACGATGAAGGTGCTGCGGATCGCCAGCTCCGGGCAGACGTCGCGCCAGCGCGCGATGCGCTCGCGCACCTTGTCCACCGCGCCCGGGCGCTTCATCAGCTTGAGGATGCGCGGGCTGGCGTGCTGGAACGGGATGTCGAGATAGGGCAGCAGCTTGCCTTCGGCCATCAGCGGGATGGTGTCGTCCACGTGCGGATACGGATACACGTAGTGCAGGCGCGTCCACACGCCCAGTTCGGCCAGGCCCTCGCATAGCGCCTTCATCCGCGTCTGGTACGCCTTGCCGCGCCATTCGCGCTCGGCGTAGCGCAGGTCGACGCCATAGGCCGAGGTGTCCTGCGAGATCACCAGCAGTTCCTTGACCCCGCCGCGCACGACCAGGCGCTCGGCCTCGCGCAGCACTTCGTCGACCGGACGCGAGACCAGGTCGCCGCGCATCGAGGGGATGATGCAGAAGCTGCAGCGGTGGTTGCAGCCTTCGGAGATCTTGAGATACGCGTAGTGCTTCGGCGTGAGCTTGATCCCGACATCGTCCTCGGCCGCGCGTCGCGGCAGCAGGTCGATGAACGGATCGTGCCTGGGCGGCAGCGCCGCGTGCACCGCCGACATCACCGTGCCGTAGTCCTGCGGACCGCTGATCGAGAGCACGTCCGGAAACTGCTCGCGGATCATCTCCGAGCGCTTGCCGAGGCACCCGGTCACGATCACCTTGCCGTTCTCGGCCATCGCCTCGCCGATCGCGTCGAGCGATTCGGCCACCGCCGAGTCGATGAAGCCGCAGGTGTTGACCACCACCACGTCTGCATCGTCGTAGCTGGGCACCAGGTCGTAGCCCTCGACGCGGAGCTGGGTGAGGATGCGTTCGGAGTCGACCAGCGCCTTGGGGCAGCCAAGGCTGACGAAACCGACCCTGGGGTTGGCTGCGGACATGATTCGGGAGGCGGGAGGGGACGCGCTGGCGTCACGGGCCGCGAATTATAGCCTCGGCTAGAATCGCCCCACGCCCGCAGGGAGCCCGCCATGGGCCGCGACATCGTCATCCAGACCGCGCATGGCGCCATCGACGCCTGGCGCGCCGATCCGCCGGACCGCGCCGCCGCACGCGGGGGCATCGTGGTCCTGCAGGAAATCTTCGGGGTCAACGAGCACATCCGCAGCGTGGTCGAGGGCTATGCCGCGGCCGGCTATGTGGCGCTGGCCCCCGCCCTGTTCGACCCGGTGGCGCGCAGCGTGGAGCTCGGCTACGACGAGGCCGGCTTCGCGCGCGGACGCGAGCTGGTCGGCGAACTGGGCATCGAGCGGGCCGTGGACGCCACCCGGGCCGCCGCCGAGCTGCTGCTGGGCGAGGGGTTGAAGGCGACCGTGGTCGGCTTCTGCTGGGGCGGCAGCGTCGCCCTGCTGGCCAATACCCGGCTCGGCCTGCCCGCCGTGGCCTACTACGGCGCGCGCTCGCAGCCCTACCTGGGCGAGGCGCTCGGCGCGCCGATGCTGTTCCACTTCGGCGCCGACGACCAGAGCACCCCGCCGGACTACGTCCAGGCGCACCGCGACGCCTGGCCGGACGCCGTCGTCCACGTCTATCCCGGCGCCGGGCATGCGTTCAACCGGGACGTCGATCCGCGCCATTTCCATCCCGAAAGTGCCGCCCTGGCGCGCCGCCGCAGCCTCGATTTCCTCGCATCGGTCCTGGGCTGAAGGAGTCCGCATGGCCAGGCATCCAGAACCCGACCACTACGAACTGCATCCGCAACTGGCGGCCGACACCCACCCGCTGTCTTCGCTGGCGCTGTGCGACCTGCGCCTGCTCGACGATGCCAACTACCCGTGGCTGGTGCTGGTGCCTCGCGTCGCCGGCGCCCGCGAACTCATCGACCTGGACGCCGGCCAGCGCCACCTGCTCACCGACGAAATCGACCTGGCCGCGCGACTCCTGCGCGGCGTGTTCCAGCCGTTCAAGCTCAACGTGGCCGCCCTGGGCAACCTGGTGCCGCAGCTGCACGTGCACGTGATCGCCCGCTTCGAAGGCGACCCGGCCTGGCCGGCGCCCGTCTGGGGCCGGGTGGCGGCCCGTCCCTACTCTCCCGAAGCGCTGGTCGAGCGGATCCGCCTGCTCGACGCCGCGCTGCGTGGCTGAGCCGCCGCGCGGCGGTCAACCGTTCCTCACCACCTGGGTACCGGCGACCAGGTCGTGTCCGCAGCGGCGGTCGCCGCGGAAGATCAGCAGCACGTTGACCAGGCCCAGCACCATGCCGACGACGGGCACGTTGCCGACCGCGTGCACCGGCAGGTAGCGCACCAGCAGCAGGCGGCCGACCGGGGGCTTGGCGCCCGTCATGTCGACGATGCGGATCCCGAGCAGGCGCTTGCCCCAGGTCTGGCCGCCGGCGTCGAGCGGCTACCACTGCACGGCCGCGAAGACGGCGAAGCCGATCGCCGCCCACAACAGCGCGGCGCCGAACGGCACCTCCCCGCCGGCCGCCATCGCCATCTGCCAGTAGCCGCCCACCAGCATCAGCGGCACCATCACCACCAGCAGGATGATGGTGTCGATGATCGCCGCGCCCAGCCGCTCGCCGCGGCCGGCGAGATTGCCCTGGACGAGGTCGGCGACGGCCGCCTCGGGGCTTCCGTACGGATTGTGCTGTTCCATGACTGCCTCCTGCGTGGATGGTGGAAAACGGATCGGCCGCGTCGACCGCGCACGCTGCCGCGTCAGGTACGCGGCAGCGTCACGCCGCGCTGGCCCTGGTACTTGCCGCCACGGTCCTTGTACGAGGTCTCGCAGACGTCGTCGGGATCGGACTGGAAGAACAGCATCTGCGCCACGCCCTCGTTGGCGTAGATGCGGACCGGCAGCGGCGTGGTGTTGGAGAATTCGAGGGTCACGTGCCCTTCCCATTCCGGCTCGAGCGGGGTCACGTTGACGATGATGCCGCAGCGCGCGTAGGTGCTCTTGCCCAGGCAGACCACCAGGGTGTCGCGCGGGATGCGGAAGTACTCGACCGTGCGCGCCAGCGCGAACGAGTTGGGCGGGATGATGCACTCGTCCGCCTCGATGTCCACGAAGCTCTTCGGGTCGAAGTGCTTGGGATCGACGATCGTGGAGTTGATGTTGGTGAAGACCTTGAACTCGCGCGAGCAGCGCACGTCGTAGCCATAGCTCGAGGTGCCGTAGCTGACGATGCGACCGCCCTGCGCCTCCTTCACCTGGCCGGCCTCATAGGGCTCGATCATGCCGTGCTGTTCCGACATCCGCCGGATCCAGCGGTCGCTCTTGATGCTCATGCGCGGTTCCCTGCGGCCTTCGCGGCCAATCGCCGCATTGTAGGGGGCTTGCGCG
>JAEXTE010000285.1 GCA_023453655.1 Pseudomonadota bacterium | reverse complement strand
GCGGTTGGGGGGCCCGGCCCCCCGCCATTTGCCTTCCGCCCACCCACCGCAACGGCAGGACCCCATGGCCACCCAACAGACCCGCTGGTCGCAGTTCGGCGTGCTCGTCACCGTGTTCTTCTTCTGGGGCTTCGTCGCCGCCAGCAACGAAATCCTGATTCCCGTCTTCAAGAACGCCTTCCACCTGTCCCAGGCGCAGAGCCAGTACGTGGCGGTCGCGTTCTACGTGGCCTATACGGTCGGCTCGATCATCTATTTCCTTGTCTCCCGCCTGATCGGCGCGGACGTGCTCAACCGCATCGGGTACAAGAACGGCATCTCGCTGGGCCTGTTGATCTCGGCGGTCGGCACGCTGCTGTTCTATCCGGCGGCCAATACCGCCTCGTTCGGGCTGATGCTCTCGGGCCTGTTCATCGTCGGCCTGGGCTTTTCGCTGCAGCAGATCGCGGCCAACCCGCTGGCGATCATGATGGGCGACCCGGCGACCGGGGCGCAGCGGCTGACCATGGCCGGCGGCGTCAACAACTTCGGCACCACCATCGGCCCGCTGCTGGTGAGCCTGGCGATCTTCGGCAGCGTCGCCGCGGGCGGCACCGAGGCGAGCATCGAATCGGTCAAGACGCCCTACCTGGTGCTCGGCGCGGCCTTCGTGCTGGTCGCGGTCTTCCTGAAGTTTTCTTCGGTCCCCAACCGCATCGACCTCGACGCGATCGCCGAGGACGAGGCCGCGGACCCGACCCGGCTGGCGCACCGCAGGTCCGCGATCGCCTACCCGCAGCTCGCGCTGGGCATGATCGCGATCTTCGTCTACGTCGGGGTCGAAGTGGCGACCATCGCCAACCTGCCGGCCTATCTCAAGCTGCCGGTCGAGCAGGGCGGCCTCGGGCTCAACACCTCGATGATCGCGCCCTTCGTCTCGCTGTACTGGGCCAGCCTGATGATCGGGCGCTGGGCGGGTGCCGCGGGCGCATTCAACGCCTCGCCCTCGGTGAAGCTGGTGCTGACCCTGCTGCTGCCCTACCTGGCGTTCGGCGTCTTCCTGGCGGTCAACACCATCGCCGGCTACTCGGTGATGCAGTTCCTGCTGTACGGGGCGGTGATCGTGCTGATGGTCGCGGCCACGTTCGCCAGCCGCGGCAACCCGGCACGGATGCTGCTCTACTTCTCGATCTGCGGCATCGCCGCGCTGCTGGTGGGCATGGCGACCACCGGCATGACCAGCGTCATCGCCTTCGTCAGCGTCGGCCTGTTCTGCAGCACCATGTGGCCATGCATCTTCGCCCTGGCGATCACCGGCCTGGGCCGCAACACCGGGCAGGGCAGCAGCCTGCTGGTGATGATGATCATGGGCGGCGGCCTGGTCAGCCTGCTGCAGGGCTGGCTGGCCGATACCGGCGGCATCCACATGAGCTTCCTCGTCGGCGTCGCCTGCTTCGCCTACCTCGCCTTCTACGCCGCACGCACGCCCGGCATCCTGCGGCGGCAGGGCATCGACCTCGACAAGCTCGTCGCGGGCGGGGGACACTGATCCCCCCTTTCCCCGCCGTGCGGCACGGATGAGCCACGCGATCACCACCACCGAGCTGTTCCTGATCGCGATGGCGGTGATCTTCGCGGTGCCCTACCTGGTCTGGCGGCTGCTGCGTACCGATTACTGGGCGCCGCTGGTGGTGGTGCAGATCATCGCCGGCATCCTGCTCGGCCCCGGCGTCCTGGGCCGCGCGATGCCGGACCTGCACGCCACCGTGTTCAACCCCGACGTGATCACCGCGCTCAACGGCCTGGCCTGGTGGGCGGTGATGCTGTTCGTGATGATCGCCGGCATCGAGCTGGACGTGCGCCAGGCCTGGGCCAACCGGCGCGAAACCGGCGTCACCGCCGGGCTGGCGCTGGGTGTTCCACTGGTGGCCGGGGCGCTGGTCGCCGCCGGCATGCTGGGCTTCGACGGCTGGGTCGGCCCGGGCGGGCACCCCTGGCAGTTCGTCATGGGTGTGGGCATGGCCTGCGCGGTGACCGCCCTGCCGATCCTGATCCTGCTGATGGAGAAGCTGCAGCTGCTGCGTTCGCACCTGGGCCAGCGGATCCTGCGCTACGCCAGCCTCGACGACATCGCCGTCTGGGGCGTGCTGGCCCTGGTGCTGATGGACTGGGAGCGGATCGGCCGGCAGGTGGCCTTCCTGCTGACGTTCGCCCTGGCCTGCATCGCCTTCCGCCGCCTGATGCGCGCGATCCCGGCGCGCGACCGCTGGTTCGCCATGCTGATCTGGCTGGCCGTGTGCGCCTTCGGCGCCGACTGGGCCGGGCTGCACTACATGGTCGGCGCGTTCCTGGCCGGCGTGGTGATGGACGCGGACTGGTTCGAGCAGGAGACCCTCGACCTGCTGCGCCACCACGTACTGCTGGTGCTGATGCCGGTGTTCTTCCTGAGCACCGGACTGCGCACCTCCTGGGAGGTGGGCGGCGCGGCGGTGTTCGTCGCCGCGGGCGCCCTGCTCGTCGCCTCGGTCGCGGGCAAGCTCGCCGGCATCGGGCTGGCCGGCCGCCTGCTGGGCTGGAAGCCGGGCGAAGCCTCGATCATCGGCTGGCTCCTGCAGACCAAGGCCCTGATCATGATCATCTTCGCCAACATCCTCGTCGACAAGGCGATCATCACCAGCGCCACGTTCACCGCCCTGCTGCTGATGGCGGTGGCGAGCACGATGCTGACGATCCCGATGGTGGCGCCGCGGCTGCGTTCGCTGCAGGGCGCCGCCTCCGGCCTCGCGGAGGGCAGCCCGCGGCCGGGCTGACCGCCCGCGAGTGGGTTCAGCGCTGCAGGCGCTGCATCAGGCGGCGCCGGAGGTTGGCCGCGCGGGTCTCGTCCAGCGGCGCCAGCACGCCGCGCGCGGGTGCGGGGATATGCCCGGCGACGCCGTCCTCGTCGAACTCGAATACGTGGTGGCGGAACACTTCCTGCCAGATCGCCCGCTCGTGCGCCGGCAGCTGGCGGATTCCCAGGATGGCCGCCATCAGCGCATTCAACGGCGCATCCATCCACGCCGGCACGCGCCGCCACCAGTAGTTCACCAGGATGTTGAACGGCTCGAGCGCCTCGATGTGGTGCCACCACATGCCCGGCATGAAGATCGCATCGCCGGGCCCGAGTTCGGCCACCTGCGCATGCGCCCAGGCTTGGGCGAACCGGGGATAGCGCACCAGGTCGGGTGCCAGCGGATCGACCAGGCTGACCGGCTGGCCCGCCGGAGTAACGTCGAGCGGCCCGATGTAGAGATTCTGCAGCTGGTCCGGCGGAAACAGCAGGAAGCGGCGGCGCCCGGCGGCCACGCAGGCCAGGTTGTCCGGCATGTCCTGATGGGTCGGCACCCGCGACCGGTTGCCGACCCAGATGCTGGCGAGCGCGTCGCGGCCGCCCAGGTCGATGCCGTTTTCCGCGCCCAGCCCGGGCAGGCAGGTATCGAGCGTGGTCGCGCCTACGTAGACGAGGGGCGGCTCGGACTGCGTGCATGCGTCGAGCATGCGGTCCAGCGCCGATTGGAGGGCGACCTGCTCGCGGCGGAAATTGAATCCGCGCATCGTCGCGTCGTAGAAGATCCGGCCTTCCGCCTCCGGTGGCGCGATGGTGGCCACGACCGGCAGCGCCGGGTTGGCGAACCGCAGGAGATAGGCCACCGCGGCGGCATCTGAGGCTTGCGAAGCCTGTACCAGGGGCCACGCGCCCGCCAGTCCGCGGACGACGCGGGGCGCCTGCGCCTGCAGGACGTCCTGCAGCGCCTCCACCGGCGCTTCCGGAACGCGGGCCAGCGTATCGATGGATCGCACGGACGACGACCTCCGGCGGTCGCCTGCCCGGCGGACCGGGCAGGCCTGTGGATGACGCCGTGCCGCCAGCGGGCACGGCCGGACTGCGTCAGAACCTGTAGCGCAGGCCGAGCATATAGCGCGGTCCGGTCTGCGTGGCATAGAACACCTGCCGCTCGTTGCGGCCATGCGAGCGCATGGTCTCGTCGGTCAGGTTGATCGCCTCCGCGTGCAGCGACAGCCGTTCGCTGACCTGGTAGCTGACGTTGACGTCCACCTGGCCGTAGGCCTCGACATAGACCGGATTCGGGCGCCAGCTGTCGAAGGTGCTGGACAGGAACTCGTCGCGCCAGTTGTAGGCCGCGCGGATCTGCCACGGACCCTGGTCGTAGAACGCCACCAGGTTGGCCGAGTCGCTGAGTCCGACCAGCGCGAACTGGTCGCCGAGGTTGTGGTCGTCGTAGGTCAGGTCCGAATCGACGATGGTGTAGTTGGCGGACATGCCGAAGCCGCTGTCGCCGAACATGTGCTGGACGTTGAGTTCCCAGCCGTCGAGCTGCGAGGACTCCTTGTTGACCGGCACCGTCACCCGGAACACCGCGAGCGGGTCGCCCGGCATGCCGGCGATCGTGCCCAGCGGCTGGCCGTCGGTGCCCACGCCGGTCTGCACCACGCCCGGCGTGCCGGCATAGTTCTCGAAGATGTAGCTGCGCACGCAGCCGCGGAAGTCGATCGACCCCTGCACGCAGCCGTTGGCGACGGCCTCGTTGAACCAGGCGCCGCCCACCGGGGTGCGCAGGTCGAACGGCGAGATCTCGACCACCGAGGTCCCGATGTAGTTGTCGATGTCCTTGCGGAACCAGCCCGCCGAGACGTAGCTGCCCTCGCCGTAGTACCACTCGAACGACAGGTCGAAGTTCTTCGACTCCAGCGGCTTGAGGCCCGGGTCGCCCTGCGAACCGGTCCCGCCCTCGTAGGCGGCGAACGAGTCGAGGGTCTGCCCGCCCTGGATGTGGTTCCACTGCGGCCGGCCGATGCTGTGCCCGTAGCTGGCGCGCAGGATCATCTCGTCGGTGATCTCCAGCCCCAGGTCGACGCTCGGCAACCAGTAGTCGTACTCGCCGCGCAGCGTGGTGAAGTCCGGCTCGCCGAACTGCACCGAGAACTCGTTGTTGCCGGTCCACAGCAGGCCGGTGGCGATCGGCACCAGGGCGCTGGAGATCACCTCGGTTTCCTCGTAGCGCACGCCGACGGCGACGTTGAGCGGCATGCCCAGGTCGAAGGTGTTGCTCCACTGCACGAAAGCGCTCTTCGACTTCTCGGTGGTGCGGCGGTCGGTGGTGAAATCGTCCGGCGGCAGGTAGGCCGCCGCGTCTCCGCCGCGTGCCGCGATCGCCGCCTCGCGCAGGCGCGCGAAATCGAACAGGTAGAACGCCCCGAATGCGTTGCCGCTGCCGGGGAACTGGTCGAAGTAGCGGCTGATGTCGTCGCCGATCCAGATGTCGTCCGCGTAGTCGGCCGCGCCGCCTCCGAACCCGCCCCAGTCGTCGCGCTGGGTGAAGTTGTAGGCGGTGCGGTTCTGCACTTCCGTGTAGGCGACGCCGAAGTCGAGCTGCGAGTAGTTGTCGAAGCTGAAGCGGCCGCGCACCTGGCCCTGGTCGACTTCCGACTTCATGTAGCTGTTGCGGAACGACGAGCCGGTCACCATCATCTGGTCGGCGCCGACCGAACTCATGCCTGGCGGCAGCAGTACCGACAGCACCGGGAAATCGCCGCTGAAATCGACGTTGGTCACGCCGCGCACGAAGGCGGCGGTCCCGATCACGTTGTTGGAGCCATACGGGCCGTCCGCGCCGGACTCGGCGCTCGAGCGGTGGTAGTCGAACTCCAGGTCGAGCTGGTCGCTCACCTCCCAGGCCAGGTTGAAGCCCAGCGACTTGTTCTCGTTCTTCGTCGCGTTGAGCGAGCCGGCCATGGCCAGATCGCCCCAGCGCGGCTCGAATCCGGCGGGGCAGACGTTGTTGCGGTCGCTGGCGGTCCACTGTTCGGTGGCCGGATTGAAGCAGCCGGCGTACTCGGTATAGCTCGTCGGCCCGGCAACCGGGCCATCGGTCCATGCCGTCTCCGAAGCGGCCTGGTTGAACCAGGTCGACAGTTCGTGCCGCCGGGCCTGGATCCTGTTCTCGGCGTAGGTGTAGTCGAGCGTGGCGGTGACCCGGTCGGTCGGCGCCCACTGCAGGGTGGCCTGGCCGTTGGTGCGCTGGCGACTCACGCCGTTGACCGCGTAGATCAGGTTCTGCGGAATCGAATAGACGTCGCCTTCGCCGGGCGGATTGGTCGCGTTGCCGGC
Organism: Pseudomonadota bacterium; assembly: GCA_023453655.1. GTDB lineage: Bacteria > Pseudomonadota > Gammaproteobacteria > Xanthomonadales > Xanthomonadaceae > Luteimonas > Luteimonas composti. The sequence continues at coordinate 3,796 of JAEXTE010000285.1, read as the reverse complement.
CACGGCGACCGGGCCGGTTCCGCCGGGGAACGCGTACCAGCCGCCGCCCACGGCGGCTTCGTTGTAGCCGAAGTCGCGGTCCTGGTAGCTGCCGCTCAGTGCGATACCGACCCGACCATCCGCGAAGGTGTCGCTGAGAATGCCGGACAACTCGCCCGTCCAGCTGTCGCCACGCATCGGACCCGGCAGGTTGTCCACCGACGCGTCGTGCACCGCCTTGAGGCCGACACTGGCCAGCGGACCGCTGTCGAGTGGACGCGCGGTCTTGATGTTGATCGTGGCGCCGATGCCGCCGGTCGGCGTGGCCGCGCGGCTGGTCTTGTACACCTCGACGCCGGAGATCGACTCCGATGCGAGGTTGGCGAAGTCGAACGCACGCGAGTTCGAGGCATTGGTAGCCTCGATGCTCGACGCCGGCATCTGGCGTCCGTTGAGCAGCACCAGGTTGAAGTCCGGGCCGACGCCGCGCACGGTCACGCGCGAACCTTCGCCCATCGAGCGGTCGATCGACACGCCGCTGATGCGCTGGAGCGATTCGGCCAGGTTGGTGTCGGGGAACTTGCCGATGTCTTCGGCGACGATGCCGTCGACGATGCCCTGCGCGTCGCGCTTGAGGTTCATCGACGACTCCAGGCTCGCGCGGATGCCGGTGACGACGATGGCCTCCATCTCGGCGGGCTCTTCGCTCGCGGCCTGCGGGGCCGCAGTGGTGTCCTGGGCAACGGTCTGCGCCGCAAGCGGCGGGGCCAGCGCGATCAGCAGCGCCGACGTCAACAGGCGCCGCTTGGGCGCTGCTTTGATGGTTTTCATGAGCCTTCCCTCTCCCAAGGTCGTCACGAATCAGGTTGTGGTGCCGTCGGCGCATGCCGGTGCGGCGGCTGGATTAGGAAGGTGTCTGACAGCGTTGTCAACCCTTAAAAACAAGCGTTTTCCTGTGTTAGCGCTATCTTTGCTGATGAGCGCGGGCGCTTGTCTCCGCCTCGCCATGGACAGGACATGGCGCGACAGCAATGGCTGCGTCTGCAGTCATCGGATGGGGCGACATCGGCTCATGGACGACACGTCGGTCGTGCGAGCGGATGCCACTTTGAAGTTGCAGTCGCATCCTGCCGTCGAGACGTCCCGACGGCAGGATGGAAATCGGACCGGCTCTACGCGCGCGCCTCGCGGCAGGCGGCGCGCCCCGGGCTCAGGCCTTGCGCGGCCCCGTCGACCGTCGCAGCTGCAGCGTGTACGGCACGACCACCATGCCGCCCTGGCCGCGATCGCGGATCGCCTTGAGCAGTTCGACGCCGGCCAGCCGGCCCATCTCGCGCGTGGGTTGGCGCACGGTGGTGAGCGAAGGGTAGATGTGGCGCGCGATCGGCGTGTCGTCGAATCCGCAGATCGAGATGTCGCGCGGCACCGACAGCCCGCGCTCGCAGACCGCGCCGATCGCGCCGGCGGCCATGTCGTCGTTGGCCGCGAAGATCGCGGTGGGCGGATCGGGCAGGTCGAGCAGTCCGTTGGTGGCCGCGAAGCCCGAGTCGTAGGAGAACTCGCCGTCGGCGATCAACGCCTCGTCCAGCTCCAGCCCGGCGCGCTGCATGCCCTCCCGGTAGCCGGCCAGCCGCCAGTGGCTGGCGCCGTGGGCGGGATGTCCCTTGATGTGGGCGATGCGACGATGGCCGAGCGAGGCGAGGTGCCCGATCATTTCCGCCACCGCGCTGGGCTCGTCGACGATCACGCCGATGCGGCGGTTGCGCTCGGTGGGCGACACGCTCGACCAGGGGATGTCGAGTTCGTCCAGGCGCGCCAGCAGGGCGGCGTCGTCGGTGATCGGCGGGGTCAGCACCACGCCGTCCAGCCGGGACTGCAGCACCAGCGACTCGACCTTGGACACGATGTCCTTGGCGTCGTACACCAGCGGTGCCAGCATCAGGTTGTAGTGCTGGGCCTGGCAGGCGTCGAGCACGCCCTGCTCGACCTCCATCAGGTAGTTGCTCGACGGGTTGTCGTAGAGCATCGCCACCAGGTACGACTTGCGCCCGGCCAGGACGCGCGCCGACGGATGGGGGCGGTACTGCAGGCGTTCGACGACTTCACGCACGCGTTCGCGGGTGCGCTCGGAGACGTTGGGTTCCTCGTTGAGCACGCGCGAGACGGTCTTCATCGACACGCCCGCCTCTGCCGCCACATCCTCGATCCGTACGCGCACCATCGGTCTGCAGGTTCCCTTCGCGAAGCCCGTGGATTCTGCCAGAGCGCCGGCGGCCTGCCGCGCGGGGCCGTCCTGGCCCTCCCTGTCGTTCGTCGTCATCGGCCCGTCCCCGTGGCAGGCGCGCGCTTGTGCTGTGCAGCAAGCATGATCCGCGCGAAGGAGGTATGGTGCGCGATCTGACAACGCTGTCATGTCGCGGCGCACCATCCAGCGCCCACGGGCCGCGGAATTCCGGTTCCAGGAACGCTTGGGGAAGCCTTCAATGAGCACAGTCCATACCCTCCGTGTCTCGCGCCTCGGCGCTGCACTCGCCGCCTCGCTGCTGGTGGCAGCGTGCTCCGGCGAGCGCTCGGGCGACGTCGCCGCCGCCAATCCGCAGGTGCCGGCGGACGGCGCCACGGTCGACCCCGCGAACTGGCCGCAGCCCGAATGGCCGTTCGCCGAGGACGCGGCGCTGGAGAAGAAGGTCGACGACCTGCTGGCCACGATGACGGTCGAGGAGAAGGTCGGCCAGATCGTGCAGGGCGACATCGCCAGCATCACGCCCGAGGACGTGCGCAAGTACCGGCTCGGCTCGATCCTCGCCGGCGGCGGCTCCGATCCCGGCGGCAAGTACAACGCCAAGCCCGAGGAATGGCTGGCGCTGGCCGACGCGTTCTGGGAAGCCTCGATGGACACCAGCGGCGGCGGCAAGGCGATCCCGGTGATCTGGGGCATCGACGCCATGCACGGCCAGAGCAACATCGTCGGCGCCACCCTGTTCCCGCACAACATCGGCCTGGGCGCGATGCGCAACCCGGAGCTGCTGCGCGAGATCGCGCGCATCACCGCGATCGAGACCCGCACCACCGGCATGGAGTGGACCTTCGCGCCCACCGTCGCGGTGCCGCAGGACGACCGCTGGGGCCGCGCCTACGAAGGCTATTCGGAAGATCCGAAGCTGGTGGCCAGCTATGCCGGCGTGTTCGTCGAAGGCCTGCAGGGCAAGCCCGGCACGCCCGAGTTCCTCGACGACCACCACGTGATGAGTTCGGTCAAGCACTTTCTCGGCGACGGTGGCACCGCCAACGGCAAGGACCAGGGCGACACCATCGTCAGCGAGGCGCAGCTGCGCGACATCCACGCCGCCGGCTACGTGCCTGCGATCGCGGCGGGCGCGCAGGCGGTGATGGCCTCGTTCAACAGCTTCCATGGCGAGAAGCTGCACGGCCACAGGCCGCTGCTGACCGACGTGCTCAAGGACCGGATGAACTTCGGCGGCTTCATCGTCGGCGACTGGAACGGCCATGGCCAGGTGCGCGGCTGCACCAATACCGACTGTGCGCAGACCTATATCGCCGGCCTGGACATGGCGATGGCCTCCGACAGCTGGAAGGGGATGTACGAGTCGACCCTGAAGCACGTGCAGGACGGCACGATCCCGATGGAGCGCCTGGACGACGCGGTGCGGCGCATCCTGCGGGTGAAATTCCGGGCCAACCTGTTCGAGAAGCCCAAGCCCTCCGAGCGCGCGCTGGGCGGCAGGTTCGAATTGCTGGGCGCACCCGAGCACCGCGAGGTCGCGCGCCGCGCGGTACGCGAATCGCTGGTGCTGCT
>JAEXTE010000271.1 GCA_023453655.1 Pseudomonadota bacterium | reverse complement strand
CCCGACCATGGCCCTGTACGAAAGCATCCTCGACACCATCGGCAACACCCCGATCGTCAAGCTGCACCGCATCGCGCCGGCGCACGTCACCCTGTACGCAAAGGTGGAATCCTTCAATCCAGGCGGTTCGGTCAAGGACCGCCTCGCGCTCGCGATCGTGCTCGACGCCGAGGCGCGCGGCGTGCTCAAGCCCGGCGACACCATCGTCGAGGCCACCTCCGGCAACACCGGCGTGGCGCTGGCGCAGGTAGCCGCCGCGCGCGGCTACCGCTTCGTCGCGGTGATGGTGGAGACGTTCTCGATCGAGCGCCGCAAGCTGATGCGCGCCTACGGCGCCAAGGTGATCCTGACCCCCGCCGCCGAGCGCGGCACCGGCATGGTGAAGAAGGCGAAGGAACTGGCCGAGAAGCACGGCTGGTTCCTGGCCTCGCAGTTCACCAACCCGGCCAACCCCGCCTACCACCGCCAGACCACCGCGGCCGAGATCCTGCGCGATTTCGCCGGCCGCCGGCTCGACTACTTCGTCAGCGGCTGGGGCACGGGCGGCACGCTCACCGGCGTGGGCGAAGTGCTCAAGGTCGCGCGTCCCGAAGTGAAGATCATCGCCACCGAACCGGCCGGCGCCTCGCTGCTGGGCGGCAAGGAATGGACGCCGCACAAGATCCAGGGCTGGACCCCGGACTTCCTGCCCGACGTGCTCAGCCGCACCGTGCACGACCAGCTGCTGCCGGTCACCGACGACGAGGCGCTGGACACCGCGCGACGCCTGGCAGCCGAGGAGGGCGTGTTTGTCGGCATCTCCGCCGGCGCGACGGTCGCCGCCGCGCTCAAGGTCGCCGCCGATGCGCCGCAGGGGTCGGTGCTGCTCGCCACCCTGCCCGACACCGGCGAGCGCTACTTCTCGACCCCGCTGTTCGCCAACCTCGTCGAAGGTTCCGACGACGAATGGCTGGCCGGGATCGAGGGTGCGCGCGACGCCGCCTGACCATTCCCACCAGGACATCGCCATGAGCCTGTCCTCCGTCCCCACGCGCCCCCCGGCGCCCGCGCCGGCCGATCCCCGCGAGCCGGCGCCGATCAGCGAGGCCGAGCGCGCCGTCCTCGACGCCGTCCGCGACCTGGCCTACGGGCAGGTCGAGGTGGTGGTGCACTCCTCGCGCATCGTGCAGATCACGCGCAGCCAGAAGCTGCGGCTCGGCGACTGACGCCGCCGTTCCCAACCCCGTGCCGACCGGACGACCGGAGGCGCTTCCCGGACCCCACAGAGGAAACGCCATGCGATTGTTCGACCCCCCGTTCCCGCCGTTGCCGCTGCGGCCCCGCCGCATCGCGCTCGCGCTGGGCCTGTCGCTGCTCGCGACCGCCGCGGCGGCGCAGGATGCCGCCCCCACGCACGAACAGATCGCCGAGCGCCTTCGCATCGTCGAACGGCGACTGGGCATCGCGCCGGTCGACGGTGCGGTGCAGGATCCACTGGCCGAACTCGACCGCCGCCTGCGCGCGATCGAGCAGGGCCTCGACGAGCGCGACCGCCAGGCCACGGCCGTCGCGCCGGCGCCGGCGGAAAAGCCAGCCGGCCCCGAAATCACCCTCGCCGCCGACAAGGGCGCCTCGATCCGCAGCGCCGACGGCAGGACCCAGCTCAAGCTGGGCGTGCTGGCCCAGGCCGACGGCCGTTTCTACGTCGACGACAATGCGCTGACCCAGAACGACACCTTCCTGTGGCGCACCCTGCGCCCGACCCTGGAAGGCACCTGGGGCGACTGGATCGGCTTCCGCCTGACGCCCGAGTTCGCAGGCGACAGCGCCAGCATCGTCGATGCCTGGATCGACCTGAAGTTCAGCCCCGCCGCGACCCTGCGCGTGGGCAAGACCACCTTGCCGGTGGGCCTGGAGCGCCTGCAGAGCAGCGCCTCGCTGGGCTTCGTCGAGCGCGGCCTGCCGTCCGAGATCGCGCCCAACCGCGACATCGGCGTGCAGCTGCAGGGCACGGCCGCCAACGCCAAGGTCGGCTACGTGCTGGGCGTGTACAACGGCGCCGTCGACGGCCGCGACGCGCCCGGCACCAATCCGGACGACGAGTTCGAGGTCGCCGGACGGCTGTTCTTCGAGCCGTGGAAGGGCAGCGACAGCGCCCTGGCCGGACTGGGCTTCGGCGTCGGCGCCAGCACCGGCGACAAGCAGGGCGGCGGCAACAGCTTCCTGCCGCGCTACCGCACGCCGGGCCAGGCCACCTTCTTCGGCTATCGCGCCAGCGCGGCGGCCGACGGCACCCACGCGCGCTGGTCGCCGCAGGCCTACTGGTACGCCGGCCCGGTGGGCCTGCTGGGCGAGTACATCCGCTCCAGCCAGGACGTGGTCGACACCGCCAGCGGCGCGCGCGCCGCGCTCGACAACAGCGCCTGGCAAGTGCTGGGCAGCTGGGTGCTGACCGGCGAGAAGGCCGCCTACCGCGGGGTGAAGCCCAACCGCCCGTTCTCGCCGGGACAGGGCGGCTGGGGCGCGTTCGAGCTGACCGGCCGCTATGGCCGCCTCGACATCGACGACGCCGCCTTCCCGCTCTACGCCGACCCGTCCAGCGCCGCCGCGCGCATCACCGCCTGGACCATCGGCCTGAACTGGTACCTCACCGGCAACCTCAAGCTGGTCGCCAACTACGCGCAGGCGGATTTCGAAGGCGGCGCCGCGGACGGCGACCGTCCCGACGAGAAGACCTTCTTCACGCGCGCGCAGTTCTCCTTCTGACCTTTCCCGGAATCAATCCCATGCACATTCCCGCAAAACGCATCCTCGCCGCGCTTGCCCTGGGCCTCGCCGGACTGGCGGCCAGCGCCCACGCGCAGGACCTGGAACTGCTCAACGTCTCCTACGACCCCACCCGCGAGCTCTATGCCGAGTTCAACGACGCGTTCGCGAAGAAGTGGAAGGCCGACACCGGCCAGACCGTGACCGTGCGCGCCTCGCACGGCGGCTCGGGCAAGCAGGCGCGCTCGGTGATCGACGGGCTGGAGGCCGACGTGGTCACGCTCGCCCTGTCGGGCGACATCGACGCGATCGTCGAGAACAGCAACCTGATCGCGAAGGACTGGCAGCAGCGCCTGCCCAACAACAGTTCGCCCTACACCTCGACCATCGTATTCCTGGTGCGCAAGGGCAACCCGAAGAAGATCCAGGACTGGGGCGACCTCGCCAAGCCGGGCATCGCCGTGGTCACGCCCAATCCCAAGACCTCGGGCGGCGCGCGCTGGAACTACCTGGCTGCGTGGGCCTGGGCCTCGCGCGAGTACCGCAAGGGCGAGCTGGTGGTGGACTACCTGAAGAAGCTGTTCGCCAACGTCCCGGTGCTCGACACCGGCGCACGCGGCTCCACCACCACGTTCGTCGAGCGCGGCATCGGCGACGTGCTGCTGGCCTGGGAGAACGAGGCCCTGCTGACCCTGGCCGACGGCGACACCGCCTCGAAGTTCGAGATCGTCTATCCCAGCCTCAGCATCAAGGCCGAACCGCCTGTGGCCGTGGTCGACGCCAACGTCGCCAAGCGCGGCACCCGCGAGGTGGCCGAGGCCTACCTGCAGCACCTGTACTCGGCCGAAGGCCAGCACCTGGCGGCCAAGCACCACTACCGTCCCTCGCGGCCGGAGTCGGTGCCGGCGAGCGCGATCGCGCACTTCAAGCCGATCCGCCTGGTCACCATCGACGACGCGTTCGGCGGCTGGGCCAAGGCGCAGCAGCTGCACTTCGCCGACGGCGGCTTCTTCGACCAGATCTACCGTCCGCGCTGATGCGTCGCTCGGCACCAGGCCGGCATGATGCGGCGGGAGCGCTCCCGCCGCAGCGGCGCATGCGCCACCCCGCCCCTCCTTCGACATCACGTTCCCGCCGATGAGCACGCTGGCACTGCCCTCCCTGTCGCGCCCCCGCTGGCGCCGACCGCTGCCCGGCTTCGGCCTGAGCCTCGGGCTGGGCATGGCCTGGCTGGGCGTGGTGGTGCTGCTGCCGCTGGCCGCGCTCACGGTCCGCGCGGCGGGGCTGGGCAGCGCCGGCTGGCTGCGGGCGGTCCAGGACGAACGCGTGCAGGCGGCGCTGAAGGTGAGTTTCGGCGCCTCCTTCGCCGCTGCCCTTGTCGCCTCGCTGGCCGGCATGCTGGTGGCCTGGGTCCTGGTGCGCTACCGCTTTCCCGGCCGGCGCCTGCTCGACGCCCTGGTCGACCTGCCGTTCGCGCTGCCCACGGCCGTGGCCGGCATCGCGCTGACGGCGATCTACTCGCCCAACGGCTGGATCGGGCAATTCCTCGAACCGCGCGGCATCCAGGTCGCCTACCAGATGACGGGGATCGTGATCGCGCTGGTGTTCATCGGCCTGCCGTTCGCGGTGCGCACGGTGCAGCCGATCCTCGAATCGCTGGGCCACGAGCAGGAGCAGGCGGCAGCCTCGCTGGGCGCATCGCGCCTCACCGCGCTGCGGGGGGTGGTGCTGCCGGTACTGCTGCGGGCGCTTCTGACCGGCTTCTCGCTCGCATTCGCGCGCGCGCTGGGCGAATACGTCTCGGTGATCTTCATCGCCGGCAACAAGCCCTACCAGACCGAGATCGCGCCGCTGCTGATCACCATCCGCCTGGAGGAGTACGACTACAACGGCGCGATCGCGCTGGCGGCGCTGATGCTGGCCGCCTCGTTCGCCTGCCTGCTGGCGATCAACCTGATCCCGCTGCTGTTCCGCCACGAACGCAGGAGCCGCCGCGATGTCTGATCCGCACGCCGCGCACGGACTGGAGCCGCCGGCCTGGCTGCGGCGCCTGCTGATCGGCAGCGCCGTACTGGTGATGCTGCTGCTGGTGGTGTTGCCGCTGCTGATGGTGCTGCTGTCGGCCTTCGGCAAGGGCTTCGCCACGTGGTGGAACGCGCTGACCACGCCCGACGCGCTGTCGGCGCTGAAGCTGACCCTGTTCACCGCCGCCATCGTGATCCCGGTCAACGGCGTGTTCGGCGTGTTCGCGGCCTGGGCGCTGACCCGCTTCGAGTTCCGCGGCAAGCGCGCGCTGCTGGCCCTGGTCGACCTGCCGTTCGCGGTCTCGCCGGTGGTGGCGGGCCTGTGCCTGGTGCTGCTGTTCGGTTCGCAGGGCTGGTTCGCCGACCTGCTGCGTGCCTGGGACGTCAAGATCCTGTTCGCGCGCCCCGGCATCGTGCTGGCCACGCTGTTCATCACCTTCCCCTTCGTGGTGCGCGAGCTTGTCCCGCTGATGCAGCAGCAGGGCAGCGAGGAGGAGGTGGTGGCGCGCTCGCTCGGCGCCGGCGCCTGGACCATGTTCTTCCGCGTGACCCTGCCCAACATCAAGTGGGGCCTGCTGTACGGCGTGCTGCTGTGCGGCGCGCGCGCGATGGGCGAGTTCGGCGCGGTGTCGGTGGTCTCGGGCCACATCCGCGGCCTGACAAACACCCTGCCGCTGCACATCGAGATCCTCTACAACGAGTTCGACAGCACGGGCGCGTTCGCCGTGTCTTCCCTGCTGGCGGGACTGGCGCTGGTGACCCTGGTGCTGAAGTTCTGGCTGGAGGCCAGGCACGGCGACGCACTGGCCAAGGCGCACCGCAGGCATGGATGACATGTACAGCATCCGCCCGTCGCCCGCGTCGCCCGTGGCGACGGTGCGGCATCCACGCCGCCCACGGTTCTTCGCCGCGCGGCCATGGCCTGCCCAGGCACCGGTGGCGCGGATGACGCCTGCCCGTCTCGCCAGCTGCCCGCACCACCCCCGCACTTCGTTGCCGACCTCTCTTCCCACCGGATCCACGACATGCTGCTGATCAACGACGAGCTTGCGCACGACCGCCGCCCGCCGCCGGATGCAGGCGGTCCGCATTCACGCCCAGGCGCGGGCGCGATCGGCGATCATGCCCCCAT
>JAEXTE010000434.1 GCA_023453655.1 Pseudomonadota bacterium | reverse complement strand
CATACCGACATCGTCGTGGTCTCCGACCACGGCATGGCGGAGGTGCCGGAGGGCCAGGTGGTCGCGATCGAGGACATGGTCGATCCGGCGAACGCGACGATGGTGACGTCGGGGCAGGTGGTCGGCTTCCGCCCCGAGCCCGGCCGCGAGGATGCCGCGGCCCGCCAGCTGCTTGGGCGGCATGCGCACCACGAATGCTGGCGGCGCGAGGCACTGCCGGCGCGCTGGCATTACGGGGCCCACCCGCGCGTGCCGCCGATCGTCTGCCAGATGGACGTGGGTTGGGATGCGCTTCCGCGCGCCTGGCTGGCGCGCCGCCCGGCGGGCACGCGCGGCTCGCACGGCTACGATCCGGCCACGGCCGAGATGCGGGCGATCTTCATCGCCAGCGGACCGTCGTTCCGCAACGGCGTGGAGCTGCCGGCGTTCGACAATGTGGACGTCTATCCGCTGCTGGCGCGCCTGCTCGGGCTGGATCACCCACCGCGCGACGGCGACCCCGCAACCCTGCTGCCGGCCTTGCGCGAGGCAGGCCCCGTCCGCTGACGCGAAGGCATGCGGCTGGCGACAGGTCACGCCGCCCGCCAGCGCCTGCCCGGGGAGAGTCGATGAACCGTCTGGACAGGGTCCGTCGCGCCGGACATTGATGTCCGGAAACGGCGAGTGGCGGGGTCGGGGGCGGCGCTAGACTGCCCCCATGCCCGCGACCGCCCTGCCCGATCCCGCCATCTGCGAACAGGCCCGCCTGAGCCGCGACGCGCGCTTCGACGGCCTGTTCTTCACCGCGGTCTCGAGCACCGGCATCTACTGCCGCCCGACCTGCCCGGCGCCGGCGCCGCGCCCGCACAATGTGCGCTACTACCCCAACGCGGCGGCGGCCGAGGCGGCAGGGTTCCGACCCTGCCTGCGCTGCCGGCCCGAGCTGTCGCCGTCGGCGGGCGGCTGGCGCCGCGGCGACGATGCGCTGGCGCGTGCGCTCAAGCTGATCGACGAAGGATTCCTGGCCGATGCCTCGCTCGCCGACCTCGCCGGCCGCGTGCACGTGGGCGAACGCCAGCTGCGGCGCCTGTTCGCCGACCGCCTGGGCGCACCGCCGATCGGGGTGCACGGCACCCGCCGCCTGTTGTTCGCAAAGCAGCTGCTGACCGAGACCGCGCTGCCGATCACCGAGGTCGCGCTGGCCGCCGGCTTCGGCAGCCTGCGCCGCTTCAACACCTGCTTCCACGAGGCCTACGGCATGGCGCCCAGCGCGCTGCGCCAGCGGCCCGCGGCCGCCGCGGGCCAGGTGCTGACGCTGCGCCTGAACTACCGGCCGCCCTACGACTTCGTGGCGATGCTCGAGTTCCTGCGCGGCCGCGCCCTGCCCGGCGTGGAGCACGTCGACGCAACGGCCTACCGCCGCGTGATCGGCGATGCCGCCGCGCCGGCCTGGCTGCAGGTGGCGCCCTGGCCGCGTGGCGCGGGCAGCGATGGACACGCGCTCGAGCTGCAGCTGCACGGCTGCCCGCCGGCGCGGCTGCAGGCGGTGGTCGAACGCGTGCGCAGGATGTTCGACCTGGACGCGGACCCGCAGGCGATCGCCGGCGTGCTCGGCGCGGACGCCGGCCTGCGCCCGCTGCTGCGCAAGCGGCCGGGCCTGCGGCTGCCCAGCGCCTGGGACGGATTCGAGGTGGCCGTGCGCGCGGTGGTCGGCCAGCAGGTGAGCGTGGGCGCCGCGCGCACGATCACCGCGCGCATCGTCCAGCGCCACGGCACGGCGCTGCCGGCACTGACCGGCGCGCCGGAACTGGAGCGGCTGTTCCCGACGCCGGAGCGGCTCGCCGAAGGCGATCTCGACGGCCTCGGGCTGACCACGACCCGTGCCGCGACCGTCCGCGCCATCGCCCGGGCGCTGCTCGACGGCCGCGTGGATTTCGACCCGGCGCGCACGCAGGCCGACATGGTTGCGCGCTGGACCGCCCTCCCCGGCATCGGGCCGTGGACCGCGCAGTACATCGCGATGCGCGGGCTCGGCCATCCGGACGCATTCCCCGCCGGCGACCTGGTGCTGCAGAAGCAGCTCGCCGGCGACGACACCGCGAACCTGCGCCTGCGCACCCTGAAACTCACGCAGCGCGCCGAGGCGTGGCGCCCGTGGCGCGCCTACGCGGTCGTTCACGCCTGGCGCGAAGCCGCGCTGGCACAGCCGCCGGTCGCCGCGGACCGGTCCACCACGACACGAAGGAGCAAGCCATGAGCGTGGTCACCACCATCGTCGACAGTCCGGTCGGGCCGCTGTTCCTCGCCGCCGAAGAGCGCGGCCTGTGCGCGATCGAGTTCCGCGACAACCGCCACCCGGTGCGCCGCGGCGACGACTGGCGCGCAGGCGACAGCCTGCTGCTGCGACGGGCGCGCGCCCAGCTGGACGAGTATTTCGCCGGCCGGCGGCGCAGTTTCGATCTGCCGCTGTCGCCGCAGGGCACGGCCTTCCAGCTGTCGGTGTGGAACGCGCTGGCGGCGATCCCCTACGGCCAGACGCTCAGCTACGCCGGCCTGGCCGCGCGGGTGGGACGGCCGAGCGCGATGCGCGCCGTCGGCGCCGCCAACGGCCGCAACCCGCTGCCGATCGTGCTGCCCTGCCACCGCGTGATCGGCGCGGACGGCTCGCTCACCGGTTTTGGCGGCGGCCTCCCGACCAAGCAGTTCCTGCTCAAGCTCGAAGGCGCGCTGCCGGCAGGGTTCGACCTGTTCCCCCAGGCCGCGGCCGCGCCGTTCTGACGATCGGCTAGGCCTGGGTGAGGCGGGCCGCGATCGCCCGCCGCAGCGGCGGCACGCGGTTGGACACGCGCAGGATCGCCTCGCGCAGGCCGCGCACCGGCGCGCGGTCGTCGGTGAACACGCGCACCACCATGCGCGTGCCTGCATACATCGGCCAGGCCTCGCGCCGGTGCCGCCGCCCATAGCGCGCCAGCACCGCGGCATCGCCGATCTCCTCGCCGCGGCGGTGCGCTTCCAGCACCACCCCGGCCAGCGTCGCCTGTCCCTGCAGGCCGAGGTTGAAGCCATGCGCGGTGACCGGATGCATGCCGACCGCAGCGTCGCCCAACAGCGCCACGCGCGGCGCGGTGAAGCGCTCGGCGAACACCGAGACCAGCGGATAGACGTGGCGCGTGCCCAGCGGGCGGATGCCGCCCAGCCGTCCGAGGAAGCGCCGCTGGAGGTCGGCCCCGAACGCCGCATCGTCCATCGCCTCGACCCTGGCCATCTCCTGCGGGTCCAGGGTGAGCACCACCGAGGCCTGGTCGCCGTTGAGCGGAAGCAGGGCGAGCGTCTGCCCATAGCCGAACCACTCCCAGGCGACGTGGTCGTGCGGGCGTTCGATCGCCACGCGGCACACCAGCATGCGCTTGCCGTGGTCGTACGAACGGGCGCCGATGCCCATCATCCGGCGCAGCCCGGAGAAGCGGCTGTCGGCCGCGACCAGCAGCCGCGCGCGCAGCGTCTCGCCGCTGTCGAGAGTGAGCGCGACCGCATCGTCGCCACGCGCCGCGGCCGTGACGGCCCGGCCGGCCAGCAGCGCCAGGTTCGCCTGCGGCGCGACGGCCTCGTAGGCCGCGCGCCGGATCAGGTAGTTGGGCACCAGCCAGCCCAGCGGGCGGCTGCGGCCGTCGGAGGCCCTTACGTGCAGGCCGCTGTCCGAAGCGCCGTTGATGACGCGCGCATCGCGCAGCTCGGACACTTCGGCCGGATCGAACCGCTCCCAGAGTCCGAGCCTGGCAAGGATCGCCTGCGAGGCATGGGTGAGCGCGATCTCGCGACCGTCGAACGCCGGTTCGGCGATCGCCGCCAGCGGCTGCCGCTCGATGAGCGCAACCGACAGGCCGCTGCCCGCCAGCGAACGCGCGAAGCACAGTCCCGCCGGGCCCGCGCCCACGACCGCGATGTCGAAATCCATCACCTGCCTCCCGTCGAATGGTCGGGCAAGCCTGTCGGCGGCGCCGGGCGGCGGCATTGATCCAGGTCAGCCACGCCCAAGCTTCGACTGCGACCCGGCCGCCGAGGCCAAGGGCGCGCGCCTCAGTCGCGCAACAAGCCCTGCATCGCCCGGGCGTAGCGCGCCGCTACCGCATCGCGCTGCGGATGCCGCCCGTCTTCCACCACGCGGCGGCCGCCGACATGGACCTCCCGCACCAGTGGACGGTTGCCCGAGAAGATCCAGCGCTCGGCGACGTCCTCGACGCCGGCGCTGGCCAGGACCGGCGCCGCGCCGTCGAGCACCATCGCATCGTCGACCGCGTCGAAGCCGGTGGCATTCGCTGCGCTGGCCAGGGTCCCCTGCAGCAGGGTCATGCCGACGCCCGGCGAGCCCGCCGACACCGTGATGTTGCGCCGCCGCGTGTGCAGGCGCTGGCCGTACTCGAGCCAGCGCAGTTCCTCGACCGGCGACACCGAGATGTGCGAATCCGACCCGATGCCCCAGGCGCCGCCCGCATCGAGGTAGTCGCGCAGGCGGAACAGGCCATCGCCCAGGTTGGCCTCGGTGGTGGGGCAGATCGCCACCGTCGCGCCCGTCCGCGCCAGGTCGCGCACTTCGCCGTCGTTGAGGTGGGTGGCATGCACGAGGGTCCAGCGCGCGTCGAGCTCGGCGTTGCGCAGCAGCCATTCGACGGGCCGCAGGTCGCGCACGGCCAGGCAGTCCTGCACCTCGCCGACCTGCTCCGCGATGTGGATATGGATGCGTGCCTGCGCCGGCAGCGCCGCCAGCACGGCCTGCATCGCCGCGGCCGGAACCGCGCGCAGGCTGTGCAGGGCGCAGCCGACGCGCAGCATCGCGTCCTGGCGCGCATGCAGCGCGTGGAACAGGCGCAGGTAGCCCTCGACGTCGTGGCCGAACCTGCGCTGGCGCGGATTGAGCTCGCGTCCGTCGAAACCGCCGGTCATGTACAGCACCGGCAGCAGGGTCAAGCGGATGCCGGTCTCGCGCGCCGCCGCGACCAGCGCATCGGACATGGCCGTGGGCGTCGCATAGGCACTCCCGTCCGGCGCGTGGTGCAGGTAGTGGAATTCGCACACGGTGGTGTAGCCGGCCTCGAGCATCTCCACGTACAGCTGCGAGGCCACCGCGTGCAGCGCGTCGGGATCGAAGCGCGCGGCCATCCGGTACATGGTCTCACGCCAGGTCCAGAACGAATCGGACGGGTGCGTCTGCCGCTCGGCCAGGCCCGCCATCGCGCGCTGGAAGGCATGCGAGTGCAGGTTGGCGATGCCGGGCAGGCGCCAGCCCGCGGCAACGGCTTCGATCGGGAGTGGCGACGGGCTGGACATCGACGGGCGGCTTGCGGCGGGAGTGGGTTAGGCTACCGCGCTGGCGTGTTCCATTCACGGCGGTGCGCATGCTCGAAGGTTTCGCGGTGCTCGTCCTGGCCCTGCTGGCGGCGGTGCTGGTG
>JAEXTE010000157.1 GCA_023453655.1 Pseudomonadota bacterium | reverse complement strand
CCCGAGGGTCGCGGCGTTCGTGTCCGGGGCCCCGCAGGGGCCGGCCGATTACTGGAGGTTGTCCCCCGCCAGGCTGCGGTCGGCGCCGCCGGCGCGGGCCACGCGCGCCATCACCTCGCCGTCGATCACCGGCAGACGATCACCCGGGTCCTCGAGGAGGCGGATGGTGTCGTTGCGACCGTCGTAACGATAGGTCACGTCGTAGGCGACGGTCCGGTCCTCGGTGCCCAGCGAGATGCGGTCGCCCGGCTTGTCGCCGGTGCGCATCGTGCCGGTGGTGCCGTCCGGATTGCGATAGGTGACGTTGTAGGCCACGACCCTGGAACTCTGCGAGCTGTCCTGGACCGTGCGGCACTGGCGGTCGACGCGCTCCACGACCCGGCCACCCACGTGGCGGCGGTCGATCTCGCGGCCGGCGAAACCGCCGCCCACCGCACCAGCCACCGTGGCCAGCTTGCGGCCGTTGCCGCTGCCGACCTGGTTGCCCACCAGGCCGCCGATCACGGCGCCGGCGATCGCGCCGCCCTTGTTGCCGTCGCGCTCGGGCAGGCGCTCCTGCACCACGACGTCCTGGCAGACTTCGCGCGGCGAGGTCGAGGTGGTCGTCTCGCGCACCGGTTCGGAACCGATCACGGTGGCGAACAGCTCTTCCTTTTCGGTGACCGGCACCACGTCGATCACGTCGGCGTATTCCAGCTTGTCCGCCGCGGCCTCCGCGCCGGGCGCCGACGGGTCGGCATCGCGGCTGTTGTGGTAGGCGCCGATGGCAACGCCGCCCACCAGCAGGGCGGCCAGGGCGATGGCGAGAGTATTGCTCTTCATTCGGGGTCTCCTTCGGGGTCCACGCCCGCTGCATGTGCGGGACAGATTGCAGCACCTCGAAGCTGAACAGGGCCCGGAAACGTCCCGCGAATCTGACGGCGGCATGAACTCCGTCACATGCGGCCC
The DNA here is from genome assembly GCA_023453655.1 of Pseudomonadota bacterium. Taxonomy (GTDB): domain Bacteria; phylum Pseudomonadota; class Gammaproteobacteria; order Xanthomonadales; family Xanthomonadaceae; genus Luteimonas; species Luteimonas composti. The sequence goes on along the minus strand of JAEXTE010000157.1, from coordinate 9,046 downwards.
CGTGCTAGCGTTTAAGCGTCGCCGGTTCGAACCACGGGTGCCTCCATGGCCAATCCCCTCCTGCTGCCGCTGCTCAACTGGGCGCGCGGCCTGCGTTATCCCGCCCTGTTCAAGCTCACCGCGACGGCGTTCGCGATCAGCGTGCTGTGGCCGTTCGATCCGATCCCTTTCATCGACGAGATCGTGCTGGGCCTGGGCACCCTGCTGCTGGCCAACTGGAAGAGTCGCAAGCACGGCGTCGAGTCGCCGGTCCAAGGCCGGGCGCGGCGCCGCTGACGGGCCGGGCCATGCAGCTCGTCGACAGCCATTGCCACCTGGACGCGGGCGAGTTCGATGCCGACCGCGCCGCCGTCGTCGAGGCCGCGCGCGCAGCCGGCGTGCGCCAGCAGGTCGTGCCGGCCACCCACGCGCAGGCCTGGCCCGGCCTGCGCGAGACCTGCCGGTCCGCGCCGGGTCTGTACCCGGCCTATGGCCTGCACCCGGTGTTCCTCGACCAGCATCGCGACGGCGATCTCGCCAGCCTGCGCGAGTGGCTGGAGCGCGAACGCCCGGTCGCCGTCGGCGAGTGCGGCCTCGACTACTTCGTCGAGGACCTGGATCGCGATGCGCAGCAGGCCTGGTTCGAGGGCCAGCTGTGCCTGGCCCGGGACTTCGGGCTGCCGGTGATCGTGCATGCGAGGCAGGCGGTGGATGCCGTCATCGCCACCCTGCGCCGCATCGGCGGCGGTGCGCTGCGCGGGGTGGTGCACAGCTTTTCGGGCAGCGAGGAGCAGGCGCGCCAGCTGTGGAAGCTGGGTTTCCTCGTCGGCCTGGGCGGTCCGCTCACCTATGAGCGTGCCCGGCGCCTGCGCCGGCTGGCCACGTCGATGCCGCTGGACTTCCTGCTGCTGGAGACCGACGCGCCGGACCAGCCCGATGCGGACCATCGCGGCCAGCGCAACGAGCCGTCGCGGCTGGTCAACGTGCTGGACACGGTCGCGCGCCTGCGCGACGCCGACCCTGCGGAGATCGCCGCTGCGACCACCGCGAACGCGCGCCGGCTGTTCGCCCTGCCCGCGGCCTGACCTCGGCCACCGAAGCGGCTCAGGCCGTGCGCGGCTTGAGCAGGATCTCCAATGCCTTGCCCACCGCGGCGAAGGCGAAAGCGCCGGTGATATGGGTGGCCGCGCCAAGGCCGACCCCGCAGTCGAGCTTGAGCGCGGCATCCGGACCGGCCGCAGGCCGCAGGCCGCAGACGCTGCCGTCCGGCTGCGGATACCTGACGTTCTCCAGCGAGTAGATCGCCGGCACGCCGAAGTAACGGTCGCGGTTCTTGGGGAAATTGAACTCGCTGCGCAGCTTCTTGCGGATCAGCGCCAGCATCGCGTCGTGCTCGGTGCGCGAGAGGTCGCGCACGCGTACCTGGGTCGGGTCGGTGCGCCCGCCTGCAGCGCCGACGGTGACCACCGGCAGCTTGCGTCGCCGGCACCAGGCAATCAGCTCGACCTTGCTGCGGAAGCTGTCGCAGGCATCCACCACCAGGTCGAAGCCCTGGTCGAGCAGTTCGCCCAGGTTGGCGGGGGTGAGGAACATCGGCACCACGTCGAGCGAAATCGCGGGACTGATCGCGCGGCATCGCTCGGCCATCGCCTCGGCCTTGTTGCGGCCGTAGGCGCCCGCCAGCGCGGGCAGCTGGCGGTTGGTGTTGGACAGGCACAGGTCGTCGGCATCGACCAGGCTCAGGTGCCCGATCGCACTGCGCGCCATCGCCTCGGCCACCCAGGACCCCACGCCGCCCAGGCCGACGACGGCCACGCGCCGGCCGCGCAGGCGCTCGACCGCGCCGCGCCCGTACAGCCGGTCGATGCCCGCGAACCGCTCGTTCCACACCGTGTCATCCATGGCGCCAAGTTTAAACGCGCGGGCCGCGTGGTATCGTCGCCGCCCGGTCCACACCTCTCCAGACGCCATGTCCGCAACGCCTCCAGGAACCCGCCCCGAGCGCAAGCCGCCGTCCGCCGCTGCGCGCTATTTCTTCATGTTCCTGCTCGGGCTGGTCATCGGCGTGGTGGCGCTGGTCATGCTGTTGCGCACCCTGGAGGCGCGCAAGACCTGGCGCGACCACTATCCCGAGGCGTTGATGCACGTGCTCGCGGCGCAGACCGCGCAGATGCGCGACAACGCTGGCGCCAACCGCTGCAGCCCCACCGACACGCTGCCGCACCTGCAGTCCTTGCGCAGTCTGGGCAATGATTTCGAACGCGCATTCCCGGACCTGCGCGACGACCAGCGCTTCGTCCAGCATGCGGCGCAGTTCCGCGGCACCCTGGACGCGGCGCTCGGCGCGCCGGCGGTCGGCTGCGAGGGCGTGCAGCAGACCTCCGCCAGGATCGGCGAGGCCTGCAAGGCCTGCCACCAGGACTTCCGCTGACGTCTACGCCGCGCGATCCGCGCGGCTGAACCGCGACTGCACCGGCGCGCCCACCGGTGCCTCGGCGACGTCGATGTTGCCGCGATGTTCACCGCTGCGCTTCCAGTATCCGACCGTGCCGCCACGCGCGGCCCGGCCCCCGGAAACCAGGAGTCACCGATGAACATCCGCATGACCTGTGTCGCCGCCGTCGCCACGCTGGCCCTGGCCGGCTGCGCCAGCACCTCGCCCGGCTACGGTTCGGGCTATGGCACGACCTCCCCCGCCCCGCCGTCGGGCCGCTGCTACGACTGCGGCACCGTCGTCTCGATCCAGGCTGCCTCGCGCGATACCGGCACCAACATCGCCGGACCGGTGCTGGGCGGCATCGTCGGTGCCGTCGCCGCCAAGGAACTGGCCCGCAAGAACACCGACAGCCAGGGCCGCCGCAATGTCGCCACCGCCGCGGGCGCCGCTGGCGGCGCCATCGCCGGCAACGCCATCCAGAACCGCGTCGAAGGCAACCGCAGCGGCTATACGGTCCACGTCCGCATGGACGACGGCCGCACCGTCGCGCTGCACCAGGCCGACCTCGACGGCATCCGCGAAGGTTCGTACGTACGCGTGCAGAACGGACGCGCCTGGGCCTATTGATCCAGGTATCCGGGCCGACGTCGCATGGCGCGGCGTCGCCTCCGGTCCGCATCGAGGGCCACCCCGAGGGGTGGCCCTCTTTTTTTGCCAGAATGCCGGGGCGGCTTGCGCCGCCACGGGAGCTTCCATGGATACCCATTCGCTCTATTACGCGCTGGCGGTGCTGCTGGTCCTGGGCGGGATCGCCGGAACGGTCCTGCCCGCGATTCCCGGCCTGCCCCTGGTGTTTGCCGGCATGCTGCTGGCGGCATGGGCCGGCGACTTCCAGCAGATCGGCGGCTGGACCCTGCTGGTGCTGGCCGTCCTCACCCTGGTCTCGATCGGCGTCGATTTCCTCGCGTCCGCCGCGGGCGCCCGACGCGTGGGCGCCAGCCGACTGGCGATGATCGGGGCGTTGGTCGGGACCGTGGTCGGACTGCTGTTCGGCCTGGTCGGCGTGTTCGCCGGGCCGTTCGTGGGCGCGGTGGCCGGCGAACTGATCGACCGGCGCGGCATCGCGCACCGCCACCTCGGCCACGCCACGCGCGTCGGCATCGGCACCTGGTTCGGGATCTTCGTCGGCATCGTGCTCAAGCTGACCCTGGCCTTCGCCATGGTCGGCGTCTTCGCCCTGGCCTGGTGGGCCGATTGACGCCGCCTTCCCATCGCATGGCTAGACTGCCGCTTTTCCGACGCCCCTCCCCCATGCCCGCACCGTCGTGGCGCCCCGTGCGCGCGTTCGCCCTCCTGCTGTCGATCCTGCTGCTGGCGGCCGCGCCCGCGCTGGCCATGCAGGAGGCGCCGCCCGCAGCGCCGACCGCGACCGAGCCCGCTGCCGGGGGCGCGACCGCGACGGACCTCGCCCAGCCCCTGCCGCCGCCCGAGACCGACCTACGCGGCCGCTTCGACTTCGCCTTCGACAAGCTCTCGGCCGGCCTGACCGCCTTCATCGCATGGCTGCCGCTGCTGGCCGTGGCGGTGTTGATCGTCGCCTTCGCGGCCTGGCTCGCCGGCTTCGTCTCGCGCCGCCTGCACCTGCTCCGGCTGCGCACCGACAACCCGTACATGAACGGGCTGATCCGCAACGTGGTGCGCGCGGTGATCGTGCTGTTCGGCGTGGTGGTCGCGCTCAACCTGCTCAACGCCACCGCGCTGGTCACCGCGGTGCTGGGCTCGGCCGGCGTGGTCGGCCTGGTGCTGGGCTTCGCGTTCAAGGACATCGCCGAGAACTACGTGGCCGGCATCCTGCTGAGCCTGCGCCAACCGTTCGCCCCCGGCCACCACGTGGTGATCGACGGCAACGAGGGCAAGGTGGTGGCCCTGCATTCGCGCACCACGGTGCTGATGACCATGGAAGGCAACGAGCTGCGCCTGCCCAACGCGCTGGTGTTCAAGGCGATCATCCTCAACTACTCGCGCAATCCGAACCGTCGTTTCGACTTCACCATCCCGATCGACCTGGCCCAGTCGATCCGCAGCGCGCAGTCGCTGGCGCTGGAACAGATCTGCGGCATCGACGGGCTGCTGGAGGATCCGGCCCCGTCGTGGACGGTGCACGAGTACGGACCGGGCGGCATCGTGCTGCGCTTCTTCGGCTGGGTGGACCAGCGCAGCAGCGACCTGGGCAAGGTGCGCAGCGAGGCCATCCGCCGGGTCAAGGCCGCCTTCGCCGAGGCCGGCATCGAAGCGCCGCGCACCACCTACCACATCCTCAACGTGCGCACGGCGGTCGACGATGCGCCTCCCGCGCAGGTCGAACCGGTCAACGGTGCGACCGCCGACACCTCGGTCAACCGCGACATCGACCGCCAGCTGGCGCAGGCCCAGCAGGAGGCCGCTGCCGACACCAACCTCCTCGAACCTCCCACCGGCAATCCATGACCCCTCGCGCATCGCGTAACGCCGCCCTGGCCCTTCTGGCCGCGGCCACAGCCCCCTGCCTGGCGCAGACGCCGACCACCCTGGAGGCCTGCGCGGCGCTCGAGGTCGACGCGGCCCGCCTCGCCTGCTACGACGCGCTGGCCGGCCGCGCCGCGCCCGACCCGCTGCAGGCCGACGGCGCTGCGGAGCGCGCACGGGCGGCGTTGGACGCCGCCAAGGCGCGCGACGAGCGCGGGGCCCGAAACCTGTTCGCGCACGAGGAGCCGGACGAATCGGCACTGGCCAACGTCGGCCGCGGTTCCCTGCTCGACAGCCGCTGGGAGCTGGCGCGCGACTCCAAGCTGGGCCTGTTCAACTTCCGCGTCTACAAGCCGGTCTACCTGATGCCGGTGTTCTGGACTTCTGACGTCAACGACACGCCCGCCTCGCCCAATCCGGACAACACGGTCACCACGCCGCAGGGACTCGACGCGCTGGAAACGAAGTTCCAGCTCAGCTTCAAGACCAAGGCGGTGGAGAACCTGTTCGGCGACAACGGCGACATCTGGCTGGGCTATACCCAGAGCTCGCGCTGGCAGGTGTACAACGCGGAGCAGTCGCGTCCGTTCCGCGAGACCAACTACGAGCCGGAGGTGCTGCTGGTGTTCCGCAACGGCTACAGCCTCGGCGGCTGGAACGGGCGCATGGCCGCGGTCGGGATCAACCACCAGTCCAACGGCCGCGGCGACCCGCTCTCGCGCAGCTGGAACCGGATCATGTTCAACATCGGTCTGGACCGGGACAACTGGGCGCTGATGCTGCGGCCCTGGATCCGCATCAGCGACGGAGACGACGACGACAACCCGGGCATCGAGGACTACGTCGGCCGCGGCGACCTCACCCTCACGCACGTGCGCGGGCGCAACGAATTCTCGCTCATGGCGCGCCACTCCCTGCGCGGCGGCGACCGTTCGCACGGTGCGGTGCAATTCGACTGGGGCTTTCCGATCCACGAGTCGCTGCCGATGCGCGGTCGCCTGCAGGTCTTCCACGGCTATGGCGAGAGCCTGATCGACTACAACCACAAGGCGACCTACGTGGGCCTCGGCATCTCGCTGCAGGAATGGTTCGCGCCGCGGGTCGCCGACTGACTCCCACTCGCGGCATACACGGGAACCCGACATGGGCTGGACCATCGCACTGACGATCGTGGCGACCATCGTGGCGGCAGCGCTGGCGATGAACTTCTCCACGCCCGAGAAGAAGATCGAGCGCAAGGTCGAACACCGCCACGGCGTGTGCGACCCGCAGTTCCGGCGCGAGATGTCGGTACTGCTCGGACCCGGGATCCTGCACGGCAACCGCGTCGAGCCCTTGCACAACGGCGACGAGATCTTTCCGGCGATGCTGGAGGCCATCCGCGCCGCCCGCCAGAACATCACCATGGAGACCTACATCTACTGGTCGGGCGACATCGGCCGCAAGCTCGCCGACGCGCTGTGCGAGCGCGCCCGGGCGGGCGTGCGCGTGCACCTGGTGGTGGACTGGGCCGGTAGCCTGAAGATGGACGACGAGCTGCTGGAGACGATGCAGGACGGTGGGGTGCGGGTCGAACGCTACCGTCCGCTGCGCTGGTACAACATCAGCCGCCTGAACAACCGCACCCACCGCAAGCTGCTGGTGGTGGATGGACGCATCGGCTTCACTGGCGGCGTCGGCATCGCCGACCAGTGGACCGGCCATGCGCAGGATCCCGAGCACTGGCGCGAGACCCACTTCCGCGTCGAAGGCCCGGTGGTGGCGCAGATGCAGGCGGCATTCAACGACAACTGGATCAAGACCACCGGCGAGCTGCTCAACGGCGAGGACTACTTCCCCGCGCTCGAGCCGGCCGGCGACATGGATGCGCACCTGTTCATCGCCTCGCCCGCCGGCGGCAGCGAGAGCATGCACCTGATGTACCTGACCGCGAGCGCCGCGGCCTGCACCAGCATCGACCTGTGCGCGGCCTACTTCGTGCCCGATCCGCTGATCGCCCAGGCCCTGCTGGCCGCGCGCAAGCGCGGCGTGCGCGTGCGCGGCGTGCTTCCTGGCGAGCACATCGATTCGGAGACGGTGCGCCACGCGTCCAAGGCCTCGTGGGGCGAACTGCTGGCCGGCGGCGTCGAGATCCACGAGTACCGGCCGACGATGATCCACGTCAAGCTGCTGGTGGTGGATGGCGAACTGGTGTCGGTGGGCTCGACCAACTTCGACATCCGCTCGTTCCGGCTCAACGACGAGGCCAGCCTCAACGTCTACGACCGCGACTTCGCCGCGCGCATGACCGGGGCCTTCGAGCGCGACCTCGAGCAGGCCCGCCAGTACGACCTGGAGACCTGGAAGCGCCGGCCGCTGCGGCAGAAGATCGCCGAGAAACTGGTCCGCCCGCTGCGCTCGCAGGTGTAGCCGCCGACGGCGGCGCAGCCGCGGGCGACGCGACGAGGGACCACGGCGACCGAGCCGCTACCTGCGCGACGCGGCCGTGGCGGTCAGGTCCAGTCGGTGAGCCCCTCGCGGCGATAGACCTCGGCGAACGACGGCAGCGCCTTCATCCGCCGCGCGTGTTCGGCCAGTGCCGGCCAGCTGTCGCTGGGCCGCGGCATGTTGCGCGACCAGCGCATCAGCATGGTCAGCACGAAGTCCGCGGCGCTGCGGCGGTCGCCGAGCAGGTAGGGGCCGTTGTGCGCCAGGTGCGCGTCCACCTGCTCCCAGGCGGCCTCGATCTCGGCCAGCGCGCGCGCCTGCACCTGCGCGATCTGGTCCTCGCCAGCCGGTTCGTGCGGGTAGAACCAGCGCCGGTAGGCCGGCATCAGGGTATAGGCGCAGAACAGCATCCAGCGGTACCAGGCCGCGCGTTCGGGCGTGCCCACCGCCGGCGCGAGTCCGGCTTCGGGATGCAGGTCGGCCAGGTGCATGGCGATCGCAGCCGACTCGGTCAGCACCTGGCCGTCGATCACCAGGGTCGGCACCCGGCCCTGCGGGTTGAGTCCCAGGTAGTCGGGCGCTTTCTGCTCGCGCCGGTCGAAATCGAGCATGCGCAGGTCGTGTGCGATCCCGAGCTCGATCAGCAGCCAGTGCACCACCAGCGATGCCGTGCTCGGGGAACCGTAAAGGATGACGCTCATGCGGGACTGCCCTGCGGACGGGAAGCCCGAGTATGGCCTGCCGCAGGACTCGCCGCACGCTGGAGCCGCCCGCGGGGCGGCGCGAAGCCGGCGCCTGGCCGGCTTCGCTCGGGCGCGTCAGGCGATCTCGACCACCGGGATCTTGCCGATCCGCGCCTGCCACTGCTTCGGCCCGGTCTGGTGCACCGACTCGCCGGTGGAATCGACCGCGACGGTCACCGGCATGTCCTTGACCTCGAACTCGTAGATCGCCTCCATGCCCAGATCGGCGAAGCCGACGACCTTCGACGCACGGATCGCCTTCGACACCAGATAGGCCGAGCCGCCGACCGCCATCAGGTAGACCGACTTGTGCTTGGCGATCGCCTCGCGCGCCGCCGGGCCGCGCTCGGCCTTGCCGATCATGCCCAGCAGTCCGGTCTGCGCCAGCACCTGCTCGGTGAACTTGTCCATGCGCGTGGCCGTGGTCGGGCCCGCCGGGCCGACCACCTCGTCGCGCACAGGGTCGACCGGGCCGACGTAGTAGATGAAGCGGCCGTTGAGGTCGACCGGCAGTGGCTCGCCCCTGTTGAGCATGTCGACCATGCGCTTGTGCGCGGCGTCTCGGCCGGTGAGCATCCTGCCGTTGAGCAGCAGCACCTCGCCCGGTTTGAAGGTGGCGACTTCCTCGCGGGTGATCGTGTCAAGATCGACGCGGCGCGCGTTCTGCGGGTTGTAGGTCAGCGTCGGCCAGTCCTCGAGCGAGGGCGGGTCCAGCGCAACCGGGCCGCTGCCGTCGAGGGTGAAGTGCGCATGGCGGGTGGCGGCGCAGTTGGGGATCATCGCCACCGGCAGGTTGGCCGCGTGGGTCGGATAGTCCTTGACCTTGATGTCGAGCACCGTGGTCAGGCCGCCCAGGCCCTGGGCGCCGATGCCCAGCGCATTGACCTTCTCGTACAGCTCGATGCGCAGTTCCTCGAGCTTGTTGCTGGGGCCGCGCTGCAGCAGCTCGAACATG
>JAEXTE010000438.1 GCA_023453655.1 Pseudomonadota bacterium | reverse complement strand
TTTCCTCACTGGGTGGCTCCTTCGGCTGGGGCGGTCTGGACTGCGGGGTCGAGCGCGATGGCCGGCGACCCGGCCGCCGCCGCGGCAGCGGCTTCGGCCGCGGCAGCAGCGTCAGCGGCCGCGGCGGCTTCCGGCGTGGCCGCGGGTTCTGCGTTGACCGGCGGCACCGGATCCGGCACGCCGTCGCCGTCCTCGTCCTTGGGCGCGTTGGGGTTGGCCAGCTGCACCGACAGGGTGAACGCGTATGGCAGGCCGGCGACGCCGTCGCGTGCCTCGATGATCGACAGGTCGGGCTTGGTCATCCAGCCGGACCCCTCCAGGTTGCGCATGTAGGTACTGACGCGCGAGTTGGACTGCGAACGGCCTTCCAGGGTGAGCTTCTCGCCTTCCTGCTTGATCCCGGTGAGGATCACGCCGTCGGGGATGGTGCGCACCAGCGAGTCGAACAGGTGGACCATCTGCGAGCGGTTGGCCTGCAGCTGCTCGATCACGTCCTTGCGCGCCAGCAGGCGGGCACGCTGGCGGTCCAGGGCCTCGATCTCGACGATCTTCTTGTCGACCTCGGCGATCTCCTGCTCGAGGAAGCGGTTGCGCTCCTTCTGGCCGTCGATCTGCGCGTTGTAGTACATGTTGAACAGGAACCAGAGCAGCAGGCCGGCCAGCGCGGCCAGCCCGAGCATCGCGCCGAATTCCTTCTGGCGCTGCTTGCGGCGCTCCGCCCGCCACGGAAGTAGGTTGATCCGGGCCATCAGTCGAAGCTCCTCAGGGCCAGGCCGCAGGCGATCATCAGCGCGGGCGCGTCCTGGGCGAGGGCGTGGGCCTGGACCCGGGAGCCGAGCGTCATCTGCGCCAGCGGGTTGGCGATGATGGTCTGGACGCCGAGCTGCTCTTCCACCATCTCGGCGATGCCGGGGATGGAGGCGCAGCCGCCGGCCAGCACGATCTGGTCGACCCGGTTGAACTCGCTGCCCGCGTAGAAGAACTGCAGCAGGCGGCTGATCTGCTGGACCAGGGCCTCCTTGAACGGCTCGAGCACCTCGATCTCGTAGCTTTCCGGCAGCCCGCCCTGGCGCTTGGCCAGGCCGGCCTCCTCGTAGCTCAGCCCGTAGCGGCGCATCACCTCGTCTGTCAGCTGCTTGCCGCCGAACACCTGCTCGCGCGCGTACAGGCTGCGCCCGTTGCGCAGGATGTTGAGCGTGGTCATGGTCGCGCCGACGTCGACCAGGGCGACGATGCCGTCGCGCGGGATGTTGAGCGTGCTGGCCAGCAGGCCGAAGGCGTTCTCGATGGCGAAGGCCTCGACGTCGACCACCTTGGCGGTCAGCCCCCCGAGTTCCAGCGCCGAGGCGCGCATCTCGACGTTCTCGGACCGGGAGGCGGCCAGCAGGACCTGCACCATCTCCGAATTACCGGGCAATCCGCCCAGCACCTCGAAATCGAGGTTCACTTCCTCGATCGGGTACGGGATGTAGTTGACCGCCTCGAGTTCGACCTGGGACTCCATGTCGTCCTCGTCCAGGTCCGCCGGCATCGGGATGATCTTGGTGATCACCGCCGACCCGGACACCGCGGCGGCGGCGAACTTGGCCTTGGTGCCCGAGCGCGAGACCGCGCGGCGGATGGCCTCGCCCACCGCCTCGACCTCGACGATGTTCTTCTCGACCACGGCGTTTGGCGGCAGTGGCTCGACGGCGTAGTGCTCAACCCGGTAGCGGTCGCCGGAACGCGACAGCTGGAGCAGCTTGACGGCCGTCGAACTGATGTCGACCCCGACAAGCGGCGCTTGACTTTTTGTGATCAGCCCCACGTTTTTCCCCTTTGCCACGGGCGCTTACGTGCGCAACGTGCCCCGGCGCATTAAATAACGGACTTTTCATCCGGTGGCAACAGTGGACCTTGCGGAGCGTGCTGCATGCCCGCTTTGCCCAGTCCGCCACCCGCGCCCCCGGGTCGACCCCTCCCCGACCCGCCGCCCGGCCCCGTGACCATCCGCCGACGGCGCCTCTCCGCGCCGCGCCTATACTTGCGCCCCTATGTCCGCGCCTACCCCAGCCCCCCGCAAGAAGCCCCGGCCACTGCTGCGCGTCCTGCGCTGGGTGCTGCTGGCCTGCATCGCGCTCGCCCTGGTCGCCGCCGCCGCGGGCGCGTTCGTCTACTACACGGTGTCCTCGAAGCTGCCCGAGGTGCAGAGCCTGCGCGACGTGGAGATGCAGGAACCGATGTACGTGTACGCACGCGACGGCAAGCTGATGGCGCTGTTCGGCGAGATGCGGCGCTACCCGGTGGAGATCGAGGACGTCCCCGAGCGCCTCAAGCAGGCCTTCCTCGCCACCGAAGACGCGCGCTTCTACGAACACGGCGGCGTGGACTACAAGGGCGTGGCGCGCGCGGTCTGGCTGCTGGCCAAGACCCGCGGACAGGAGCGCGTGCCGGGCGGTTCGACCATCACCCAGCAGGTCGCCCGCCAGTTCTACCTGAGCACGGAGTACAGCTTCACCCGCAAGTTCGCCGAGATGCTGCTGGCGATGAAGATGGAGCGGGAGCTCAGCAAGGACGAGATCTTCGAGCTGTACCTCAACAAGAGCTTCTTCGGCAACCGGTCCTACGGCATCGCCGCGGCGGCGGAGTTCTATTACGGCAAGACCCTCGACCAGCTGGACCTGGACGAGATGGCCTCGCTGGCGGCGATCCCGAAGTTCCCGTCCAGCGGCAACCCGCTGAGCAATCCCGAACGCGCGCGCGAGCGGCGCGACGACTACGTGCTCGCGCGCATGCGCGAACTGGGCTACATCACCGAGGACGAGTTCCGCCAGGCCCGGGCCGTGCCGATGCACGCCAAGCCGCACGAGCGCCCCGTCGAGGCCTATGCGCCCTACGTCGCCGAGATGGTGCGCCTCGAGATGGAAGCCCGCTTCGGCGGCGACGTGCTCAACCGCGGTTACCACGTCACCACCACCATCGACCCGGTGATGCAGGCCGCGGCCGACCGCGCGGTGCGCAGCGGCCTGGCCACCTACGACCATCGCCACGGCTGGAGCGGCGCCGAGCAGACGTTCGAACTGGCCGCCGACGAGGACGCCGCCACCGCGAGCGCTCGCCTGCGCGGCATTCCCGCGCAGGGCGGCCTGCTGCCAGCGATCGTGCTCGCCACCGCCTCCCCCACCGCCGAGGTGGTGCTGGCCGACGGCACGACCCTGACCCTGGACGCCGCATCCAGCCGCTGGACCGGCAAGGCGCCGGCGGCGCTGGTCAAGCGTGGCGACCTGGTACGCGTGGCCCGCATCGAGACGCCGGCGAAAGGCGAGGCCGCCGCCGCGCCGCCGACGGTCAGGTGGCAGCTCGACCAGCTGCCGCGCGGACAGGCCACGCTGGTGTCGCTGGAGCCCGATACCGGTGCGCTGCGCGCGCTGATCGGCGGCTTCAGCTTCGCCGGCAACAAGTTCAACCGCGCCACCCAGGCGCGTCGCCAGCCTGGATCGAGCTTCAAGCCCTTCATCTATGCCGCCGCGTTCGAGCGCGGCTTCAACCCTGCCTCGATCGTGCTCGATGCGCCGGTGGTGTTCCGCATGCGCCGCGGCCAGGACTGGCGGCCACAGAACGACGACGGCAAGTTTGCCGGCCCGATGCGCCTGCGCGAGGCGCTGGTGCGCTCGCGCAACCTGGTTTCGGTGCGGCTGCTCGACGCCATGGGCGTGGACTACGCGCGCCGGTATATCAGCCACTTCGGCTTCGAGGAATCCGAGCTTCCGCCCAACCTGTCGATCGCGCTCGGCACCCCGTCGCTGACGCCGCTCTCGATCGCCCGCGGCTATGCCGTGTTCGCCAACGGCGGCTTCCGCATCGAGCCTTGGTTCATCGACGAGGTGCGCGACCGCAACGGCGAACTGGTCTACAAGGCGAACCCGCCGCGCGCGTGCCGCGGCTGCACCACCGGCGCGGACGGCGTCCAGGTCGCGCGCCCGACCGTGGTCGACGGCTTCGACCTCGGGCCGGCACGCCCGGTGACGGGGACCGGGGAAGACGGCGATGCGCCGGCGCAGGCGCCGGCCACGCTGCCCGAGGGCGCCGTGCTCGCGCCACGCGCGATCGACGAACGCGTGGCCTACCAGCTGGTATCGATGATGCGCGACGTCGTGCAGCGCGGCACCGGCACCGCGGCGAAGGTACTCGGCCGCGAGGACGTGGGCGGCAAGACCGGCTCGACCAACGACCATCGCGACGCCTGGTTCTCCGGCTTCGGCGGCAACCTCGTCACCTCGGTCTGGGTGGGGCGCGACGACAACCGCTCGCTAGGCTACCGTGAATACGGTGGCCGTTCGGCCCTGCCGATCTGGATCGACTTCATGCGCGTGGCCCTGGACGGCGTTCCGGTGGCCCGCAACGACCCGCCGCCCGGCATGGTCAAGGTCGCGGTGAGCGCGGGCGGCCAGCTGCTTCCGACCGCGTCCGAAGGCGGCATCGGCGAGTACGTCAAGGTCGAGGACCTCGAGCGCATGGAGGCGGTGACCACGTTCGAATTCGACGACCTGCCCGCCGAGGAGGCGTTCGACATCTTCTGAAGCGCCGGCGGCACGCTCACGTTGACGTCCGGCTGGCGTGGGTTACAGTCGGCTCGTCGCCGGACCGGGGGATCGTGATGCACCGTGCCCGCCAGCATGCCGAAACGCGTACGCGCGAGCGCCGGCACCGCCTCGCCCACGAGGCCGCGAGGCTGATGGCCGAAGGCGGCATCCGCGACTTCCACCAGGCCAAGCTCAAGGCAGCCGACCGGCTCGGCTTCCACGACGACGCCTCGCTGCCGCGCAACCGCGAGATCGAGGACGCACTGCGCGAATACCAGCGCCTGTTCCTGGGCAGCCACGCCGACGACCTGCGCGCGCGCCGCGAGGCGGCGCTGCGTGCGCTGGAGTTCTTCGCGCGCTTCGATGCGCGCCTGGTCGGCCCGGTGCTCGATGGCACCGCCGACGCGCGCACGCCGATCGGCCTGCAGCTCTACAGCGACGATCCCGACGCGGTGACGCGCTTCCTGGACGAGGCCGGCATCCCGGCCGAATCGCGCAGCCGCCGGCTGCGTCTGGACAGGGCGCGCGAGGGCGATTTCCCGGTGTGGCTGTTCAGCGCCGAGGAACTGGGCTTCGAGCTGACCGTGCTGCCCGCCGTGGCGCTGCGGCAGGCGCCGCTGTCGGGCGTCGACGGCCGGCCGATGAAGCGCGCCTCGGCCAGCCAGTTGCGACAGCTGCTGGTCGAGGAGGAGATCGCCGGTTACGACGCCGCCGGGACTGCCAGCGACTAGCGTCGCACCGGACGCGTCCGGAAACAGGAACGCCCCGCATCGCGGGGCGTTCCGGGACCGGCGAGGACGCCCGATCAGCGCTTGCCGGCGGGCACGTAGTCGCGCACGTCCGAGCCGGTGTAGATCTGGCGCGGACGGCCGATCTTGGCTTCCGGATCGACCTGCTGCTCCAGCCAGTGCGACACCCAGCCGGCGGTGCGGCCGATGGCGAACATGACGGTGAACATCTCGGTCGGGATCTTCAGCGCCTTGTAGATGATGCCGCTGTAGAAGTCGACGTTCGGGTAGAGCTTGCGCTGGATGAAGTACTCGTCCTTCAGCGCGGCCTCTTCCAGGCGCATCGCCACTTCCAGCAGCGGATCGTCCACGCCCAGTTCGCCCAGCACCTTGTGGGTCATCTCGCGGATGATCTTGGCGCGCGGGTCGAAGTTCTTGTAGACGCGGTGGCCGAAGCCCATCAGGCGGAAGCCCGACTCCTTGTCCTAGGCCTTGGCGACGGCGGACGCGACGTTCTTCGCATCGCCGATCTCCTCCAGCATCTTCAGCACCGCCTCGTTGGCGCCGCCGTGCGCGGGACCCCACAGCGCGGTGATGCCGGCAGCGATGCAGGCATAGGGATTGGCGCCGGTGGAACCGACCAGGCGCACCGTCGAGGTCGACGCGTTCTGCTCGTGGTCGGCGTGCAGGATGAACAGCAGGTCCAGCGCCTTGGCGACCACCGGATTGAGCTCCAGCGGCTCGCTCGGCACCTCGAACATCATGTGCAGGAAGCGGTCGACGTATTCGAGGTTGTTGCGCGGATAGCGGATCGGCCAGCCGATCGAATAGCGGTAGGCGGCCGCGGCCAGGGTCGGCACCTTGGCCAGCAGGCGGATCGCGGCCTGGCGGCGGTGGGCGGGGTCCTCGAGGTCGAGGGTGTCGTGGTAGAACGCCGACAGCGAGGCCACGGTCCCGGCGAGCATCGCCATCGGATGCGCGTCGTAGTGGAAGCCGTGCAGGAAGTTCTTCAGCGACTCGTGCATCATCGTGTGATGCGTCACCTCGTGCTCGAACTTGGCGAACTCGGCCTGGTTCGGCAGCTCGCCGTTCATCAGCAGGTAGGCCACCTCGAGGAAGCTCGAATGCTCGGCCAGCTGCTCGATCGGGTAGCCGCGGTACAGCAGCACGCCCTTGTCGCCATCGATGTAGGTGATCGCGGACTTGCAGCTGGCAGTGGCGGTGAACCCGGAGTCGTAGGTGAACAGCCCGGTTTCGCGGGTCAGCTTCGAGACGTCGACACAGTCGTTGCCGAGGGTGGGTTTCAGGACGGGCAGCTCGACGGACTTGCCGCCGGCGTTCAACACGACGTTGTCGGACACGGATTGGCTCCTCATGGTTCGGACGTACGGACGGGCGCCCATGGCGCCCGGCGACGGCGGTACAACGGCTACCGCAACGCAGCAATTATCGCACAGGCCGCCCGCCGGCCGTCTCGGACTTTGGTCCTGTCCCGGCGCATCCGGCGCAGGCGCCGATCGCGGCGCGGCACCGCTGCGCGCCGCGGCTCCGGAACGAAAACGGCCGCCCGGAGGCGGCCGTCTGGGACAACACGGAACGGTTTGTTCCGTTCGCGATTACTTCGCGTAGCGGCGCTTGAACTTGTCGATGCGGCCGCTGGTGTCCACGATCTTGTTCTGGCCGGTGTAGAACGGATGCGTCGCGGACGACACTTCGATCTTGACCAGCGGGTATTCGTTGCCGTCTTCCCACTTGATCGTCTCCTTGGAGGAGGCGGCCAGGGTGGAACGGGTGAGGAACTTGAAATCCGAGGTCACGTCCTGGAAGACGACTTCGCGGTATTCGGGATGGATGTCGGCCTTCATGGCGTCACACCGTGAGATTGCGCAGGGAAGCCCGGCATTATAGCGGCGCCTGCGCCGAGCGCGCAAGCCACCCTAACCGGCGGCCAGCGCCCGCCGCACCCGGTCCTCGAAGGCGGCCTGGTCGTAGCCGACCAGGATGCGCGCCGCGTCGGGCCGGCCGGTCTGCCGGTTCCAGTCCACGACGGTGGCGCCGCGGCCGGGGCCACGCTCCAGGCAGACCTCCACCGGGCGCTCGGCGGTTTCACGGGCGCCCTCCGGCGCCAGCGCCCAGGCCATGGCCAGGGCGTCGGCGGCGAACCAGCGGTCGCCGCGCCGGTCGGCCGACCAGGCCCGCGTCTGCCGCGAGATGTCCTCGTAGAAGCGGCCGCGCGCCGACCCGGCCGCCAGCCAGGCCTCGACCTGGGCATGCGGCAGGCCGTGGGCGAGCGTGGCGTCCCAGTCGGCCAGGTCGAAGCGCGGGAAGGCCTCGAACACCAGGTGCGCGGCTTCGGGGTCGAAGTAGACGTTGAACTCCGCCGCCGGGGTGATGTTGCCGTGCGCGCTCACCGAACCGCCCATCACCACCAGCCGCGCGACGCGTTGCGGCAAGGTCGGGTCCAGCTTCAGGGCCAGCGCCAGGTTGGTCAGCGGGCCAAGCGCCACCAGCAGCAGCCGTCCGGCATGTTCATGCGACAGGCGCAGGATCGCCAGGGCCGCGTGCTCCCGCGCCGCGGCCCGCGCCGCAGGCGCGTAGCCGGTGTCGCCGAAGCCGTCCTGGCCGTGCACGTAGGCCGCGTCGGGTGCCGCATGCAGCAGCGGGGCCGCGCAGCCGGCGAACACCGGCACGTCGGCGCGCCCGGCGACTTCGCACAGCTTCAGCGCGTTGGGCACGGTGTGCGCCAGGCCCACGTTGCCGGCCGCGATGCTCAGGCCGACGACCTCGTGGTCCGGCGCGTCGAAGGCCATCAGCAGGGCCAGCGCGTCGTCGACGCCCGGGTCGGTGTCGATGAGAAGGGGGATGCGTGGCATGGACGGGACCTGCGGCAGTGATCGGGACGGGCGCCAGGGGCGCGCAAGCCGGGCAGGTTAGCCGGTTGCCGGCGCCGACGCAGCCCGCCACCGCTCAGGCCCCCGCGTAGCGCGCCGCGCCGCCGATCCAGCGGGCGACCACGCGGTCGGCCGCGTCCGGCGCCTCGCGCACCAGCGCCTCGGCGATCTGCTGCACCCGCGGCAGCAGGTCGGCATCGCGGGCCAGGTCGGCGATGCGGAAGCCCACGAGGCCGGTCTGGCGGGTGCCCAGCAGTTCGCCGGGACCGCGCAGTTCGAGGTCCTTCTCGGCAATGACGAAGCCGTCGCCGGTGCTGCGCATGGTGTCCAGTCGCTCGCGCGCCATCTGCGACAGCGGCGGCTGGTAGAGCAGCACGCAGCTGGAGGCCTGGCTGCCCCGCCCCACCCGCCCGCGCAGCTGGTGCAGCTGCGACAGGCCCAGCCGCTCGGCGTTCTCGATGATCATCAGCGAGGCGTTGGGCACGTCCACGCCGACCTCGATGACGGTGGTGGCAACCAGCAGGTCGAGTTCGCCTGCCTTGAACGCGAGCATGGTGGCCTGCTTGTCGGCCGCCTTCATGCGGCCGTGGACCAGGCCCACGCGCAGGCCGGGCAGCGCGGCGGTCAGCTGCTCCCAGGTGGTCTGCGCGGCCTGCGCGACCACCTCGTCGCTCTCGTCGATGATCGTGCAGACCCAGTAGGCCTGCCGGCCCTCGGCGCAGGCGGCTCGGATGCGCTCGATCAGATCGGGCCGGCGCCCCGCGCCCAGCACCACGGTCTGCACCGGGGTGCGCCCCGGCGGCAGTTCGTCGATGGCCGAGACATCGAGGTCGGCGTAGGCGGCCATCGCCAGCGTGCGCGGGATCGGCGTGGCGGTCATCACCAGCTGGTGCGGCGCGATCCCCTCCGCCGCGCCCTTGTCGCGCAGCGCCAGGCGCTGGTGCACGCCGAAGCGGTGCTGCTCGTCGACGATCGCCAGGGCGAGGTCGCGGAACACCACGCCTTCCTGCATCAGCGCATGCGTGCCCACCACCAGCTGCGCGGCCCCGCTGGCGGCATCGGCCATGACCGCGCTGCGCGCCCGTCCCGACACCTTGCCCGCCAGCCAGGCCACGCGCAGGCCCAGCGGTTCCAGCCAGCCGCGGAGATTGGCCAGGTGCTGTTCGGCGAGCAGCTCGGTGGGTGCCATCAGCGCCGCCTGCCGGCCGCCGCCGATTGCCATGAGCGCGGCCATCGCCGCAACCACGGTCTTGCCGCTTCCCACGTCGCCCTGCACCAGGCGCAGCATCGGCACGCCCTTGCGCAGGTCGGCACGGATCTCCTCGAACACGCGCTCCTGCGCACCGGTCAGCGCGAACGGCAGCGCCCGGCGCAGGCGCGCGAGCAGGCCGGCGTCGTCGTCGAGCACCGGCGCGACGTGCGACTGCAGGGCGATGCGCTGGCGCCGCAGGCTGAGCTGGTGGGCCAGCATTTCCTCCAGCGCCAGTCGCCGCTGCGCGGGATGGGTGCCGGCGAGCAGTGCGGCGACGTCGGCATCGCGGGGCGGCCGGTGCAGGGTCAGCAGGGCCTCGCGCAGGCTGGGCAGGGTCGGCGTACCGGCCAGCAGGCCCCGCGGGAGGAGTTCCAGCGCCTCCTCGCCGGGCAGCCGGTCCAGGGCCTGGCCCACCAGCCGCCGCAGCGTCGCCGGGCCGATGCCCTCCACCGCCGGATACACGGGGTCGAGCGCATCGCCCAGTCCACCATCCTCGCCCGCGCCCAGCACCCGGTAGCTGGGATGCACGATTTCCAGCCCGTGCTGGCCCGGGCGCGGCGTGCCGTAGGCGCGCACCCGCGCGCCGACCCGGAACTGGTTGACCTGCTGCGAGCGGAAATGGAAGAAGCGCAGCACCAGCGTGCCCCGCGAGCCGTCGTCGAGCGCCACGCGCAGCATCGGCCGGTAGCGGAAGCCGCGCTCGACCGCCTCGACCACGCCCTCCACCTGCGCCGCCGCCCCGGGCTGCAGCATGGCGATGGGCGTGATGCGGGTACGGTCCTCGTACTGCCGCGGCAGGTGCAGCCACAGGTCCTGCAGGCTCAGCAGGCCGCGCGCGGCCAGCTTCTCTGCCACCGCGGGCCCGACACCGGCCAGCGTCGTCAGCGGAGCGTCGCCGGCGGCCGCGAGGACGGGGGCTGGCCTGGCCATGCGATGGGCGGTCAGCCCAGCGCCATCACCGCATCGACCTCGAACAGCACGCCCTTGGGCAGCGCCGAGACCTCGATGGTCGAGCGAGCCGGGTACGGCGCCTCGAAGTACTCGGCCATCACCGCGTTCACCGCGGCGAACTGCGACAGGTCGGTCAGGTACAGCCCGACGCGGACGATGTCGGCCATCGAACCGCCGGCCGCTTCGGCCACGGCCTTGAGGTTGTCGAAGGCGCGCCGCGCCTGCGCGTCGATCCCGCCGGCGACGACCTCGCCGGTGGCCGGGTCGAGCGGGATCTGGCCGGAGAAGAACACCGTGTTGCCGGCGCGCGTGGCCTGCGAATACGGGCCGATCGCGGCGGGCGCCTGGTCGGTCTGGATGGGCGTGCGTGGCATGGGACGTTCCCGTTCGGAAAGCCCGGATTATAGGTCGCGCCGCCCGCGGGGCAGCGCGGGTCGCTACATGCGCTGCACGCCGTGCACGGCGGCCAGGCGGCGCGTGCGCCGGATCACGTCGGCCAGGTGCTGGCGGTTGCGGACCTGGATCGAGAAACGGATCACCGCGATATTGGTATCGCGCTCCAGGTACTCCACGCCTTCGATGTTGGAGTTGGCCTTGGCGATGGCGGCCGCCACCTCCGCCAGCGACCCGGGCCGGTTTTCTGTTTCGATGATCAGCCCGACCGGATACTCGCCGATCACCTCGCGGTCCCAGCCGATCGCCACCCAGCGGTCCAGCGACTTGCGGTACTCGGCCACGTTGGGGCAATCCAGGCGGTGCACCACGATGCCCTTGCCGGCGGTGTGGTATCCCATGATCTCGTCGCCGGGAATCGGCATGCAGCAGTTGGCGAAGCTGATCACGCCGCGCTCGTGTCCGCTGATCAGGATGCGCTCGCCGTGGCGCGGCACGCGTTCGCCACCGCTCGCCGCAGTGGTGGACCCGTCGGCCTGCGCCAGCGCGGTCGCCACCTGCGAGGGCATGCGGTTGCCCAGCGCGATGTCGGCCAGCAGTTCCTCCAGGCGCGGATAGCGCAGCTCGCCCAGGTAGGCGTCCAGGCGCGCCTGCGGCAGGCGGTCGAGCGAGGTGCCCACGTCCTCCAGCGCGCGGTCGAGCATGCGGTGGCCGAGGGTCACCGCGTCCTCGTGCTCGAGCTGCTTGAGCTGGGCGCGGATCGCGGTGCGCGCCTTGCCGGTGACCACGAACTCCAGCCACTGCGGCTTGGGCAGCGAGGACTTGGCGGTGACGATCTCCACCGTCTGCCCGCTCACCAGCTTGGTGCGCAACGGCACCAGCTTGCGGTCCACGCGCGCGGCCACCGCGGTATTGCCCACGTCGGTGTGCACGGTGTAGGCGAAGTCGAGCGCGGTGGAATTGCGCGGCAGCGACAGGATGTCGCCCTTGGGCGAGAACAGGTAGACCTCGTCGGGGAACAGGTCGACCTTGACGTTCTC
>JAEXTE010000400.1 GCA_023453655.1 Pseudomonadota bacterium | reverse complement strand
CTCGGACTTGTTCTCCAGCTGCTCGCGCAGCAGCGCGCCCAGCTTGGTGGTACCGCTGGAAGCCTCGGCCGCCGCCTTGTTGTACTCGGCGAGGGTCTCGGCCGCTTCGGCCTCGTCCTTGGCGCGGATCGACAGCTGCAGGGTGCGGCTCTTGCGATCCTGGCCGATGTACTTGGCCTCGATCGAATCGCCGACCTTCAGGTGCTGGCTGGCGTCGTCCACGCGGACGTCGGCGACGTCGCGGGCGGCCACGTAGCCTTCCACGCCCTCGCCCAGGTCGATGACCGCACCCTTGGCGTCGACTTCCTTCACCGTGCCGGTGACCTTCGAGCCGCGCGGGTGGTTGGCCAGGAACTGGCCGTACGGATCCTGCTCGAGCTGCTTGACGCCCAGCGAGATGCGCTCGCGCTCCGGATCGACCGCCAGCACCACCGCCTCAAGGGTGTCGCCCTTCTTGAAGTTGCGCGCGACTTCCTCGCCGGTGGAGTTCCAGCTGATGTCCGAGAGGTGGATCAGGCCGTCGATGCCGCCGTCCAGGCCGATGAAGATCCCGAAGTCGGTGATCGACTTGATCTGGCCCGACACCTTGTCGCCCTTCTTGTGGATGGCCGCGAAGGTCTCCCACGGGTTGGACGTGACCTGCTTGATGCCCAGCGAGATGCGGCGACGCTCCTCGTCGACGTCCAGCACCATGACCTCGAGCTCGTCGCCGACCTGCACCACCTTGGACGGGTTGACGTTCTTGTTGGTCCAG
The DNA here is from genome assembly GCA_023453655.1 of Pseudomonadota bacterium. Classification (GTDB taxonomy): domain Bacteria; phylum Pseudomonadota; class Gammaproteobacteria; order Xanthomonadales; family Xanthomonadaceae; genus Luteimonas; species Luteimonas composti. The sequence goes on along the minus strand of JAEXTE010000400.1, from coordinate 3,657 downwards.
TCCATCTCGGACACGTGCACCAGGCCCTCGACGCCCGGCTCGATCTCGACGAACGCGCCGTAGTCGGTGACGTTGGAGACCTTGCCGAACACGCGGGTGTTGGACGGATAGCGGCGGGCGATGTTGTCCCACGGATCCTCGCCCAGCTGCTTGAGGCCCAGGCTGACGCGGTTGCGCTCGCGGTCGTACTTGAGCACGCGCACGTCGAGCTCCTGGCCCACTTCAACGACTTCGGACGGATGGCGCACGCGCTTCCAGGCCATGTCGGTGATGTGCAGCAGGCCGTCGATGCCACCGAGGTCGACGAACGCGCCGTAGTCGGTGAGGTTCTTGACCACGCCCTTGAGCACGGCGCCCTCGACCAGCTTCTCCATCAGCGCCTCGCGCTCCTCGGAGTGCTCGCTTTCGACGACGGCGCGGCGCGACACGACCACGTTGTTGCGCTTGCGGTCGAGCTTGATGAGCTTGAACTCGAGCTCCTTGCCCTCGAGGTACACCGGGTCGCGGACCGGGCGCACGTCGACCAGCGAGCCCGGCAGGAACGCGCGGACGTCCTTGATGTCGACGGTGAAACCGCCCTTCACCTTGCCGCTGATGCGGCCGACGATGGTCTCGTTCTTCTCGAGCGCTTCTTCCAGCTCGTCCCAGACCATGGCGCGCTTGGCCTTCTCGCGCGACAGCACGGTCTCGCCGAAGCCGTTCTCGAGGGAGTCGAGGGCGACCTTGACGACGTCGCCTTCCGCGACGTCGATCTCGCCGGCGTCGTTACGGAACTGTTCGATCGGCACGATGCCTTCGGACTTGAGGCCGGCGTTGATGACGACCACGTCGGTGCGCACCTGCACGACGGTGCCGGTGACGATGGCGCCCGGCTTGAGCTTGGCCAGGTGCGACTGGCTGGCTTCGAACAGTTCTGCGAATGATTCGGTCATTTGAGTTACTCGGTTGATGACACAGACCGCTTGGCCGGTATGGGCATCACGGTCCACCCGTTTGTCGGCCGGCGCGGGATTGCGTGTGGCCGTGAGTGTTGTGGTGGAAGATCCGCCCGGGAACTTCCCGGGACGGGCCGTTGTCTGCTGCACTGTCCCGGCGCTCGTCGGCAGAGATCCCGGTACAGGAAACCTGCGACGGGCGGTGCCGCGGTTACGGCACCACCACCTTGAGCACGCGTTCGACGACCTCGTCGATCCCCAACCCGGTAGTGTCGATGTGGACGGCATCGCTCGCCGGCCGCAGCGGCGCCACCGGGCGGCTGGCGTCTCGGGCGTCGCGCGCGAGGATCTCGCGCAGCAGACCGTCCATTGTCACCGAAACTCCTTTGTCCTTCAACTGTTTATAGCGCCGCTCGGCGCGCTCGGACGCGCTGGCCGTCAGAAACACCTTGAAAGGCGCCTCCGGGAAGATCACCGTCCCCATGTCGCGACCGTCGGCGACCAGGCCCGGCGGCTGCCGGAACGCGCGCTGGCGATCCTTGAGCGCGGTCCGCACCTCGGGAATCGCGGCAATGGCCGACGCCGCGGCTCCGGCGGTTTCGGTCCGCAGGTCATCGGTCGCATCGTGGCCATTGACCAGAACGCGCAGCTCGCCGTCGGACGCTTCCTGGAAGTCGACCCGGGTGTCGAAGGTGCAGCGGACCAGCGCGCCGTCGTCGTCGAGATCGATCCCGGCCCATCCGGCCGCCACCCCCACCGCGCGGTACAGCGCGCCGGAATCCAGGTAGTGCCAGCCCAGCTGGCGCGCCACCAGGCGGCTGATGGTGCCCTTGCCGGACCCGGAAGGGCCGTCGATGGTGAGGACGGGGACGGCGTCTGGCATGGCGATGGCTGCAGTATGGGGGCGCCAGATTATCCCGCAGGCCCGGCACCGGCGCCCTGACCGCGCGGGAGCGTAGGCAACCGCTTGAACGCCCACGGAAACAGCCGCTATAATGCGCGGCTTACTTTTTCAACCCCGCATTCCCCGAGGTTTCCCATGAAGGTCCTGTCCTCCCTGAAGTCGGCGAAGGCCCGTCACCGCGACTGCAAGGTCGTTCGTCGCCGTGGCAAGGTCTTCGTGATCTGCAAGTCGAACCCGCGTTTCAAGGCGCGCCAGCGCTGATCCGCGCGACCCGCCGGCCACGTGCCGGACAGGGTCGGCCAGGCTAGCAGCAAGAGGCCGCAGCGATGCGGCCTTTTTGCGTGCCCGCGCGCCGGCCGCGGCGTGCATGCGCCGGCCGCCGACGCGGCATCGCGCACGGCGCGGCGCGCGTGAATCTGTTAAAACGCCCGGGCCCCACCCACCCGGCCCGCGCCCAGAGGAACCCAGACCATGCGCCCGACCTCCTGCCTGCTCCTGTCCGTCCTGCTGTGCTTCGCCGGCGGCGCGTCCGCCGACACCCTCCTGGTCGAACGCGCGCAGCAGAAGGCGCACGTGGCCCTGCCCGAGCGCGGCCTGAGCGCCGCCCAGGTGCAGGCGCGGTTCGGCGCGCCCGCCCAGCGCCTGGAGCCCCGCGGCGGCCAGAAGGCCCAGTGGCCCACCATCCACCGCTGGGTCTATCCCGAATTCACCGTGTACTTCGAGCGCGACCGGGTGATTGACGCCGTGCTCAACCAGGCCACCGCCAGCGAGACCGGACCCAAGCCGGCGATCCGCTGAGCCCACACAGGCGATCCGTTCCGAAATGACCGAGCCATCAGCGCGTTTCCCCGCGGAGTGGGAACCCCAGTCCGCGATCCTGCTGGCATGGCCCAACGCCGACACCGACTGGGCGGACCGGCTCGGCGAAGTCGAGGAGACCTACATCGCGCTGGTCGCGGCCATCACCCGCTTCCAGCCGGCGATCGTGTGCGTGGCCGATGCCGACGTGGAGGCCTACGCCCGCGCCCGGCTGTCGTCCGCGCGGGTGGACATGGAGCGGGTGCGCTTTGTCGAAGTGCCTTACGACGACACCTGGCTGCGCGACTCCGGACCCATCTCGCTGCGCGAGGGCGACGGCTTCCGCCTGCTCGACTTCCGCTTCACCGGCTGGGGCGGCAAGTTCGACGCCAGTCAGGACGACCGCCTGGTCGAGCGCTTGCACGAAATGGGAATTTTCTCGAAGAGTTCCCGTCAGTCCATTGATTTTGCTTTGGAAGGTGGCGCCATTGAGACCGACGGCGCGGGCACCCTGCTGACCACCTGGACCTGTCTGGGCGAGCGCCATCCCGGCGCCAGCCGCGACGAGCTGGCTGCGCAGCTCGCCGGCTGGCTGGCCCAGGAGCGGGTGCTGTGGCTGGAGCACGGCGCGCTGGAGGGCGACGACACGGACGCCCATGTCGACACCCTCGCCCGCTTCGCCGCGCCCGACGCCATTGTCTACCAGGCCTGCAACGACCCGTCCGACAGCCATTACGAGGGCCTGCAGGCCATGGCCGCCGAACTGGCTGCGCTGCGCACCGCCAAGGGCCAGCCCTACCGGCTGTTCGCGCTGCCGTGGCCGGCGCCGGTGCTGGACGACGGCCGCCGGCTGGCCGCCTCCTACGCCAACTTCCTCATCGTCAACGGCGCCGTGCTGATGCCCGCCTATGGCGATCCGGCCGATCCGGCGGCGGCCGCCGTGCTGCAGCAGGCCTTCCCCGGCCGCGAAATCGTGCAGGTGCCCTGCCGCCCGCTGATCTGGCAGAACGGCAGCCTGCA
>JAEXTE010000206.1 GCA_023453655.1 Pseudomonadota bacterium | reverse complement strand
GGTCTATGCCGAGATCGGCGACATGATCAACGCCGCCACCGGCGCGCGGCCCACCGTGGTCAACGTCGAGATCGACCCGCAGGCCGGCAGCAGCCTGAAGGTCGAGGGCTCGGACGCGTTCGTGCAGCGCCTGCAGGCGGAGATCGACTTCCTGCGCAGTTCGCCCAACGGCCAGCGCATGCTCGGCGAGTTCGACGCCACCGCGGCCGCGCGCGGCAACACCGTGACCATCAAGGAGCTCGCCAACGAGCACAACGGTTACGCCATGCCGGCCGATCCCAACGCCACCTGGCCCGACGTGCAGATCACCAACGGCGTCGCCGGCCGCGGCGTGGATACCGACATCCGCTACAACCCGTCGTTCCACATGGACGCGTTCCCGGCGCCGGTGGTGGTGCTGTACCACGAGATGTCGCACGCCTACAACTTCGTCAACGGCTCGCTGCAGCCGGGCAACTACAGCGGCCCCGACGCCGCCGACCGCGGCATCTCCAACTCCGAGCGCCAGGCGGTGGGGCTGGAGACCACCGCCGCGCCCTTCGACTTCGACGGCGATCCGTCCACGCCGCCCACGACCGCCAATCCCGACCATCTCACCGAGAACGGGCTGCGCGAGGAACTGGGCCTGCCGGACCGGCCCAGCTACAGGTTGTAACCGCGGCAGGGAGCCATGGTTGCATGCTCCAGGGATGGACGGATGGCCAGCCGGCACCGCAGTGCCGGCTGGCCATCTTTTTTTCCGGTGGCGGCCGGTGATTCCGGTGGCGCGACCTGGACATGCGCAATCCCGGCGCGAGGCGGGCGGCGCGACTCCGGGTGTCCGCGCATTCGCGGCGGCGGTGTTGGCAGTCGCGCCCATCTGGACACAGGTCATGGCCCACGATGAAACAGGCGCGATCCCGTCCGGAGAGCGGCAGGCCATGAGCAAGGCAAGATCCGCGTCCACCCTCGTCCAGCGCGATGGCGTCCGGCTCGAGGCCAGCATCGAACCGGAGATGCCGAACGCAGTGCGGGTGCGCTACCGCCTGCGCAACACCGGCCAGGCATCGCTGGCCGTGTTCGATCGCGGCGACCGCCACGCGGTGCTCACCGGACGACAGGAGGCAGGCGCGATCGGTGCGCCGCATGTCCTGCAGGCGGCCGAAGGCTCAGTGGAACTGCGGCACCTCGCACTTCCCCCGCCCGCGGGCTTCACCGGGCCGACGGTGCCGGCGACGCCGCTCGCCCTGCAGCTGGCGCCAGGCGCGGTGCTGGCGGGCGAGTTCAGCACGACGCTGCCATCGTCAGCGCCGCCCCGGCGCGTGCGCTGGTGCGTGGGCGTGGCGCCGTTCGACGACACGGCGTTCTTCGCCGCCGAGGACGTGGAGGCCGGCCGGATCTGGCAGGCCGGCGCGGAGGCGGTCGCGGGGCAGCAGCTGCTGTGCACGCCATGGTTCGACCTGGCGGCGCAGTCGTTCGCGTCCCCTTGACCATCGTCAAGCAGTTACGAAAACCGCGTCCGGAAACGGCGCAAAGAAAAGCCCCGGCATGGCCGGGGCTTAGCGCACGCCTAGGCGACCGCGGTTACAGCAGGGGCACCAGCAGCAGGGCGACGATGTTGATGATCTTGATCAGCGGGTTGATCGCGGGGCCCGCGGTGTCCTTGTAGGGATCGCCCACGGTGTCGCCGGTGACCGAGGCCTTGTGCGCCTCCGAGCCCTTGCCGCCGAAGTTGCCGTCCTCGATGTACTTCTTGGCGTTGTCCCAGGCGCCGCCGCCGGTGGTCATCGAGATCGCCACGAACAGGCCGGTCACGATCGTGCCGATCAGCAGGCCGCCCAGCGCCTCGGGCCCCAGCAGCAGGCCGACGATGATCGGCACCACCACGGGAAGCAGCGAGGGCACGATCATTTCCTTGATCGCCGACCGGGTCAGCATGTCCACCGCGCGGTCGTACTGCGGCTTGGCCTCGCCGGTCATGATGCCCTTGATCTCGCGGAACTGGCGACGCACTTCCTCCACCACGCTGCCCGCGGCGCGGCCCACGGCCTCCATCGCCATCGCGCCGAACAGGTAGGGGATCAGGCCGCCGATCAGCAGGCCGATGATCACGCGGTGGTCGGACAGGTCGAACGCGAAGCTCGCGCCCGGGTTCGCCGCCTCCAGGTTGTGCGTGTAGTCGGCGAACAGCACCAGCGCCGCCAGCGCGGCCGACCCGATCGCATAGCCCTTGGTCACCGCCTTGGTGGTATTGCCCACCGCGTCGAGCGGATCGGTGACGTCGCGCACCTCGGACGGCAGTTCCGCCATCTCGGCGATGCCGCCGGCGTTGTCGGTGATCGGGCCGTAGGCATCGAGCGCCACGATCATGCCGGCCATCGACAGCATGGCGGTGGCCGCGATCGCGATGCCGTACAGGCCGCCCAGGGCGAAGCACGCCCAGATCGCGATGCACACCGCCACCACCGGCAGCGCGGTGGACTTCATCGACACGCCCAGGCCGGCGATGATGTTGGTGCCGTGGCCGGTGGTGGAAGCCTGGGCCACGTGCCTGACCGGGGCGTACTGGGTACCGGTGTAGTACTCGGTGATCCACACGATCGCGCCGGTCAGCGCCAGCCCGATCAGCGCGCACCAGTAGATGTTCATCGCGCCGTGGGCGTTGTCGGCCATCAGCTCGCGGGTGATCGGGAAGTAGGCGATCGCCGCCAGCACGCCGGACACGATCACGCCCTTGTACAGCGCGCCCATGATCGAGCCGCCGGACCTCACCTTGACGAAGAACGCGCCGATGATCGAGGCGATGATCGACACGCCGCCCAGCACCAGCGGGTAGAGCACGCCGTTGCTGCCGACCTCGGTCACCATCAGGTAACCCAGCAGCATGGTCGCGATCACGGTGACCGCGTAGGTTTCGAACAGGTCCGCGGCCATGCCGGCGCAGTCGCCGACGTTGTCGCCCACGTTGTCGGCGATCACCGCAGGGTTGCGCGGGTCGTCCTCGGGGATGCCGGCCTCGACCTTGCCCACCAAATCGGCACCCACATCCGCGCCCTTGGTGAAGATGCCGCCGCCCAGGCGGGCGAAGATCGAAATCAGCGACGAGCCGAAAGCCACGCCCACCAGCGCGTGCAGCACGTCAGCAGTGGGCAGCTTGAGCCCGAGGTTGAGCACGGCCCAGTAGCCCGCGACGCCGAGCAGGCCCAGGCCCACCACCAGCATGCCGGTGATCGCGCCGCCCTTGAACGCGACGTCCATCGCCGGGCCCATGCCCTGGCGCGCCGCTTCGGCGGTGCGCACGTTGGCGCGCACCGAGACGTTCATGCCGATGTAGCCGGCGGCGCCCGACAGCACCGCGCCAAGCAGGAAGCCGACCGCCGTATACCAGTCGAGGAACACCCCGACCAGCACGAACAGCACCACGCCCGCGATGCCGATCGTCATGTACTGCCGGTTGAGGTAGGCACGCGCGCCTTCCTGGATGGCGCCCGCGATCTGCCGCATGCGCTCGTTGCCGGCTGGCTGCCGGTTGATCCATTGCGTCTGGATGATGCCGTAGACGATCGCTACCGCCGCACAGACCAGTGCCAGCGTCAAACCGTACTGCTCGAGCATGAACCCTCCCCCGGAGAAAGTGGAGCGTGAAGAGACACAGGAATCCGGGCAGGGCTCGGCGATGCTCCACCGGCCCGGCCGGTGGATCGATTCTTACCGATTTTCAGCAAACCCCATGTTGCAGCACGGCAACGACGCCATGACGATGGTGCCGGGGCGGGCAGTGCGCCACCAGGCAGGCGGCGCAGGCGCCGATGCGTCGCGCGGGGGATTGCCGGGGTATGGCGTGGCTCAGCCGGCGAAGGCCTCGCGGGTGAGGTTGAGCGGCTCGCCCCCGGTGCAGACCACGTTGTCCTCGATGCGGATGCCGCCGTAGGGGCGGAAGGCGTCCACCCGGCTCCAGTCCACGCTGCCGCCGCGACCCGCGGCCTGCAGGTCTTCCAGCAGCATGTCGACGAAGTAGATGCCCGGCTCGATCGTGACCACGAAGCCCGGCTCCAGGGTGCGGGTCAGGCGCAGGTACGGGTGACCCTCGGGCCTGGCGATCGTGCCGCCGCGGTCGGAAGCGGCGAAGCCGGCGACATCGTGCACCTGCAGGCCCAGGCCGTGGCCGATGCCGTGCGGGAAGAAGGCGCTGCTCACGCCGGTGGCCACCGCCTCCTCTGGCTGCACCGTGATGATGCCGGCCTCGCGCAGGATCCCGGCCAGCGCCAGGTGCGCATCCAGGTGCAGCTGGCGATAGTCCATGCCGGCGCGCACCTGCGCGCACATGGCCTGCTGCGCGCGGTCGACCGCGTCGATCAGCGCCTGGAACTCGCCCGCGGTGTCCTGCGCATGGGTGCGGGTGATGTCGCAGGCGTAGCCGCCATGGCTGGCGCCGGCGTCGAGCAGGAAGCTGCGCGCGGGCTTCGGCGGCACGCGGTCGAGTTCGGTGTAGTGCAGCACGGCGCCGTGCTCGTTGAGTGCGACGATGTTGGAGTAGGGCAGTTCGCCCGCATCCTGGCCGGCCGCCTGGCAGTAGGACAGGTGGATGCCGAACTCGCTGGCGCCGCTGCGGAAAGCGCGCTCGGCGGCCTGGTGCGCACGTACGCCGCGCCGCGTGGCCTCGCGCAGCATCTCGATCTCGTAGGGCGTCTTGAAGGCGCGGTGGTACTCCAGGTAGTCGAGCACCGGCCGCGGATTGTTGGGCAGGAACGCGCCGTACTTGCCCAGCGCGCTCTGCGGCTCGCCCAGTACGGCGCAGCGCGAGGCGTTGCGCGGCAGGTGCTTGAGCGCTTCCTCCGGCTGGCGGATCACCACGATGTCGAAGTGCTCGACCCAGTAGCCTTCCGGCGCCTGCGGCACCACGTGCCAGTAGTCGCGCGGCTGCAGGTAGACCAGCTTCGGCTTCTGCCCCGGCGTGGCGACGATCCAGCTGCCCGGATTGCGGGTCAGCGGCAGCCAGTGCTTGAACTGCGGGTTGACCGCATAGGGATAGTCGCGGTCGTCGAAGACCTGGTAATGCGCCGTGCCGCTGGGCACCACCAGGTGGTCGAAGCCGCCGCGTTCGAGCGCCGTGGCGGTGCGGGCCTGCAGGGTGGCGAGGTGGTCGGAATAGAGGGCGGCGGCGCTGGACATCGGGGGATTTTCCGCGAAAGACAACCGGCGCCATTCTGCCGCATGCGGCCTGAAGCTGCAGGCGGCCGAACGCAGTGTCGCGCGGATCGACGCGCCCGCGGGCTATTCGTAGTGGCTGCCCGGCGCCTCGATCCAGCTGCGCAGCCGCCGCGACTGCTCGGCACCCAGCGCGATGAAGCGGAAGCCCGCCCACAGCTGCGAGCGCGCGCTGGCGTTGTCCATCCACAGCAGGTGCGCGCCCACTTCGATCTCCAGCGGGCCGTGGTCGTGCGGCAGTGCGAAATGCAGCTGGTACAGGGCATCGTCGATCAGCGGTTCGCTGGCGATCAGCAGCAGTCCGGTCTGCGACAGGTTGCCGATGCGGCCGACCACCCGGCCGGTCATCGCATCGGTGACCGGGATGGTGTCGGAGGCCTTGCGCCGCTTGGCGCGCCGGAATTCCTGGTTCATGCCTGCGCCTCCGCGTTCTCGCCGCGGTCGCCCAGCCCGGCGAAGCTGCGCAGCGCATGCATCGCCGCCTGCCAGGCGCGGTCGACCAGGCGGGCCTGGCCGCTGGTCACGATGCGGGCCTGTCCCGAGGCCAGCAGCCGCGCGACGCTGTCGAGCGACTGCTCGCCCACGCGCTGGCCGCGATGGTTGACGAACAGGGCGTTGCCGGTGAGCAGGCTGTACCAGGACAGGCGGCGGCGGACCATGTCGCCCTGCTGGTTGGTGGTGAACTCGATCCAGGTGCCGAACGGCAGCACCCGCAGCTGCTCGTAGCGCGCCTGTTCCTCGGGCGTGCGCGGCGGCAGCGGCGGCTTCTTGCGTTCGGCGTCCTCGCCCAGGCGGGTGCGCGCCTTGAGCTTCATCGCCAGTTCGGTGCGCGAGGCCGGATCGCCTTCGGCCTCCTCCGGCCGGTTGCTGGTCAGGCGCTGGGCGATGACGCTCGCTTCGTCGCCGTGGTAGCCGACCTGGGCCAGCGCCGACTCGATGTGGGCCACGAGCTCCGGGTCGCGCGGCGCGTCCTCGCGCGTGCAGGCCTCGGCGATGCGGCGGGTGACGTCGAGCTGCCGCGTCCAGGCGTCCGAACCCTCGCCCTGGCGCAGCAGGGTCAGGGTCAGCACGTCGGCCCAGGCCTGGTTGAGCAGGGCGCGGGTGAAGTGCGGCAGGCGCTGGTCGCCGATGACCTCGGTCATCACCTCGGCGGCGCGCAGCTTGGCCACCTCCAGCTTTTCTTTGCCGCGCGCGGCCTCGGCGTGGCGGCGCTCGAGCAGTTCGGCCTTGCGGACCTGCGCCTGCAGGTGGGTCTGCAGTTGTTCGTTGGAGGCGCTGAAGACCTCGATGTCGCCGTCGTATTTCTCGACGACGTGGTTGACCGCGTTCTGCAGCGGCGGCAGGAACTGCGGATCGTAGTCGCCCTCGTCGAGCCACCTGGCGGCGCTCTCGGCGACGGTGTTGAGCAACTGCCGCGCCGGGTGGCGGCTGCGCACGAAGAAGGCGCTGTCCTTCAGCGCCACGCGCAGCAACGGCACCTGCAGGCGCTGGACCAGGGCGGCGGCCGGGGCCTGCGGGCGGATTTCCTCGGCGAGGTTGCCGAACAGCATGCCCAGCAGCTCGAACGTGTCGTTGTCGCGCGGCGACAGTTCGACGTTCTTCCCCGCGCGCTGGCGGGCCTGCGCCAGCAGGGTCTGCTTGACGTCGGCCAGGGTCTGCGGCGCGCCGCCGACCGCCAGCGGCTGGCCCTGCAGGTGCCCCAGCGCGTCGCTGATCTCGTCGGTGCCGATCACCGTGCCCGGGCTCTTGCCGCGCCCGGCCGGGCGCAGCTTGCCGAGCAGTTCGCGCCGGCTCTGCAGCAGCTGCTGCAGCTGCTCGGTGGCGATGCGCTCCTCGTCGTCGGTCGCCTCGACCGGTTCGCCCAGCCAGCCCGTATGGGGGCGCTGCGGGTCGAAGTCGCGCGCGCCGCGTCCAGTGCCGTCGCCCGCGCCGGATCCGCC
>JAEXTE010000045.1 GCA_023453655.1 Pseudomonadota bacterium | reverse complement strand
AAGGACGCTGCCTGGCAGCTGGTCGAGTACCTGTCCCGCCCGCAGGTGCAGCAGCGCTTCCATGCCCTGATCGGCGATCTGCCGCCCCGGCGCAGCGCCTGGGGCGACCCCGCGCTGGCCCGGGACGCGCTGGCGGCGGCGTTCCGCGACCAGCTCGAGCGTGTGCGGCCCACGCCGCAGGTGCTGGAATGGGAACGTATCGCCCAGGAGATGCGCCTGGCGACCGAGCGCGTCGTGCGCGGCGGACAGTCGCAAGACGCAGCGGTGCGCGAACTGGATTCGCGCGTGGATGCGATCCTGGAAAAGCGCCGCTGGGTGCGCGAGCGGGAGCAGGGTAGGCCGCACGCGGAGGCGGAGGATGCGGCCGTCGTCCGGTCGTCGCCGGAGGCGGACGATGCGACGTGATCTGGCCGCATGGACCTTCGTCGCGCCGGCGTTGCTGGTGCTCGGCCTGTTCTTCGGCCTGCCGGTGGCGTCCGCGCTGCTGCTGAGCCTGACCGATTTCGATCTCTATGCGCTGGCCGATCCGGCGCACCTGCGCTTCGTGGCGCTGGGCAACTACGTCGACCTGCTGCGCACGCCGCTGTTCTGGAAGGCGCTGGGCAATACCGTCTACTTCGTCGCGGTCGGCGTGCCGCTGTCGATCGCGGTGTCGCTGGGCGCGGCGCTGCTGCTCAACTCGCCGCTGGCGCGGATGCGCGCGCTGTTCCGGACCGCGCTGTTCGCGCCCGTGGTGACCACCCTGGTCGCCGTGGCGGTGATCTGGCGCTATCTGTTCCACACCGGCTACGGCCTGGTGAACTGGGCGCTGGGCCACGTGGGCCTCGGACCGGTGGACTGGTTCGGCGATCCCCGCTGGGCGATGCCGACGATCATCATGTTCGCGGTGTGGAAGAACTTCGGCTACAACATGGTGATCTTCCTGGCCGGGCTGCAGGCGATCCCGCAAGACCTGTACGAGGCGGCGCGCATCGACGGCGCCTCGCGCTGGCGGCAACTGCTGCACATCACCCTGCCGCAGCTGGGGCCGGTGCTGCTGGTGGTCGGCGTGATCACGGTGTCGGGCTACTTCCAGCTGTTCGCCGAGCCCTATGTCATGACCCGCGGCGACCCGCTGCAGAGCACGGTCAGCGTGCTGTACTACATGTTCGAGGAAGGCTTCAAATGGTGGACGCTGGGCCGTGCCTCGGCGGTGGCATTCCTGTTGTTCCTGATCATCCTCGGCACGACCGCGCTGCTGCTGCGCGCCGGGCGTCGCAGGGAGATGATATGAGCCTGGTCGGTCGTACGCGCCGCGAGGCGCTGCAGGTGAACGGCGCGCTGCTGGTGCTGGCCGCGCTCAGCCTGGCGCCGCTGCTGTGGATGCTGTCGGTCTCGCTGATGGCCCGCGGCGAGGCCAGCCACTTCCCGCCGCCGTTCCTGCCGGCGCGGGCCACGCTGGACAGCTATCGCGAACTGTTCGGCAGCACCGGCATCGGTCGCAACTTCGGCAACAGCCTGCTGGTCTCGCTCGCGATCACGGTCCTGTCGCTGCTGCTCAACACCATGGCCGGATACGCCTTCGCCAAGCTGCGCTTCGCCGGCCGCGAGCGCCTGTTCCAGCTGCTGCTCGCCGCCCTGGTCGTGCCTGCGCAGGTGGCGATGCTGCCGCTGTTCCTGCTGATGAAGCAGCTGGGACTGGTCAACAGCTTCTGGGGCGTGATCGTCCCGGCCATGGCCTCGGTGTTCGGCATCTTCCTGGTGCGCCAGTACGCGCGCAGCATTCCCGACGAGCTGATCGAGGCCGCGCGCATCGACGGCGCGGGCGAGCTGCGCATCTTCTTCCAGGTGGTGCTGCCGCTGCTCAAGCCGGTACTGGTGACGCTGGCGACCTTTACTTTCATGGGTGCGTGGAACGACTTCATGTGGCCGCTGATCGTGCTCACCGACCAGGAGCATTACACCTTGCCAGTGGCCCTGGCCGCACTCTCGCGCGAACACATCATGGACGTCGAGCTGATGATGGCGGGCGCGGTGGTGACGGTGCTGCCGGTGCTGGTGCTGTTCCTGGCGCTGCAGCGCTATTACATGCAGGGGCTGCTGCTGGGGAGCGTCAAGGGATGAGCGGGATGGACTCGGGGGACGTGGGCGTGGTGGGGGGGACGGGCATGAGCGGTGTGCGACGGATGGCGGAGTCCGGCGTCGTCCGGTGGCTGGCGGCCGCCTTGCTGTGCGCCGCGGGCCCGCTCGCGGCCCAGGCGTTGCCCGACCTGTTTCCTGTCGAACCGACGCGCCTGCTCGACGGTTTCGAAGACCCGGCGCCATGGCGCGTGGTGGCCTCGGACCAGGTCAGCGGCAGCATCCGGCCTGTTCCGGGCGCCCAGGGGCAGGCGCTGTGCCTGGACTACGATTTCAACGGCGTGTCGGGACATGTCGGACTCCAGCGCGACCTGCCGATGGTCTATCCCGACAACTACCGTTTCTCGTTCCGCCTGCGCGGCGAATCGCCGGACAACGACCTGCAGTTCAAGCTGGTCGATGCCAGCGGCGACAACGTCTGGTGGGTGAACCGGCCGCGCTACCGGTTTCCTCGCCAGTGGACGGAAGTACGCTACCGCAAGCGCCATATCGACAAGGCCTGGGGGCCGGATCCCGATCCGGCATTGCGCGAAAGCGCGCGGCTCGAGTTCACCGTCTACAACAATGCCGGCGGCCGCGGCAGCGTGTGTTTCGACAGCCTCGCGTTCGAGCCGCTGCCGCCCGAGGATCGCAGCCCGCTGCGGGCCAGCGCCATCGCTACCGCGGGCGATGCGGCGCTTGCGGTGGACGGCCTGACCGCCACGGCCTGGAGCGCGGACGTGGCGCCCGTCGTGCCGCAACGGCTGGTGCTCGACCTGGGAAGCGTGCGCGAGTTCGGCGGGCTGCGCCTGCGCTGGGAGCGCGCGCTGCATGCCTCGCGCTACCGCGTTTCGCTGTCGGAGGATGGCCAGGCGTGGCGCGACGCGCGCCAGGTGGAGCAGGGCGATGGCGGCGACGACTGGCTGGCCCTGCCCGAATCGGAAGCGCGCTACATCGCGCTGGATTTCATCGACGGCCCGGGACGACGCTTCACCCTGGGCGAGGTCGATGTGCAGCCGCTGGCCTTCGGCGCCACCGGCAACGACTTCATCGGGGCGATCGCGGCGCAGTCGCGCAAGGGACTGTATCCGCGCGGATTCAGCGGCGAGCAGCCGTACTGGACCATCCTCGGGATCGATGGCGGCACCGCGCAGGGCCTGATCGGCGAGGATGGCGCGATCGAGGTCGCGCGCGGCGGTTTCAGCATCGAACCCTTCGTGCTCGTCGATGACGCGCTCGCCACCTGGCACGACGTGCGCGCCAGGCAGTCGCTGCTCGACGGCTACCTGCCGATCCCGACCGTGCACTGGGCGCGCGAGGATCTTGCCTTGGACGTCACCGCCTTCGCCCACGGCGAGCCCGCCGGCTCGCGCCTGGTCGCGCGCTACCGGCTCTCGAACCCGGGCGGCAGGGCACGCGACTACACCCTGGCGCTGGCGGTGCGGCCGTTCCAGGTCAATCCGCCGAGCCAGTTCCTCAATACCCGCGGCGGCGTCAGCCCGATCCGGACGCTGTCCATTGACGGCGGCACGGTGTCGGTGGACGGACGCGAGCGGGTGTTCGCCAAGCAGCTCCCCGACGCGGCGTTCGCCACCACGTTCGATGCGGGCATGGCGGTCTCGCACCTGGAGGCGCGCCGGCCACCGGCCTCGCGCAGCGTGGTCGACCCGGCCGGGCTGGCCTCGGGCGCGCTGCTGTACCGCATGCGCCTGGCGCCCTGGGAGACGCGCACCGTCGAGATCATGGTGCCGCTGACCGGCAGCGCGGCGCTCGCCAGGCGCTGGTGGGATGCGGCGACGCTGCAGGACGAGGTCGCAACCGGCTGGCGTCGGCGGCTCGACCAGGTGTCGCTGCGCGTCCCGGCCAGAGCCCAGCCGCTGGCCGACACGCTGCGCACGTCGCTGGCGCACATGCTGGTCTCGCGGGTGGGTCCGCGCCTGCAGCCCGGCACGCGCTCGTATTCGCGCAGCTGGATCCGTGACGGAGCCATGATCTCGGAAGGGCTGCTGCGCATGGGGCGGCCGGAGGTGGTCCGCGAATACCTGGAGTGGTACGCGCCGTACCAGTTCGACAGCGGCAAGGTGCCGTGCTGCGTCGACGACCGCGGCAGCGACCCGGTGCCGGAGAACGACAGCCATGGCCAGCTGATCTTCAACATCGCCGAATACTGGCGCTACACCGGCGACGACGCGTTCCTGGCGCGGATGTGGCCGCACGTGGAGGCCGCGTTCGGCTACATGGAACAGCTGCGCCTGTCCGAGCGCACGACGGCCAACCGGCGCGCCAATCGCGCCTTCTACGGGATGATGCCGGCCTCGATCAGCCACGAGGGCTATTCGGCCAAGCCGATGCACTCGTACTGGGACAACTTCTGGGCGCTGCGGGGCTACAAGGATGCGGTGCAGGTCGCGCAGGCGCTGGGCCGCGAGGACGATGCCCGGCGCATGGCCGCCGCGCGCGACCAGTTCCACGCCGACCTGATGGACTCGCTGCGCGCCGCCACCCGCGCGCACGGCATCGACTTCCTGCCGGGCGCGGCCGAACTCGGCGACTTCGACCCGACCTCGACGACCATCGCGCTTGCGCCCGGAGGCGAACTGGCGCGATTGCCGCAGGACCTGCTCCACAACACCTTCGAGCGCTACTGGGGCCATTTCACCGCGCGCCGCGACGGCAGGCTGGACTGGAAGGACTACACGCCCTACGAGTGGCGCAACGTCGGTGCGTTCGTGCGGCTGGGCTGGCGAGGGCGCGCGAAGGAAGCGCTGGACTGGTTCTTCGCCGACCGCGCGCCGCAGGCCTGGAACCAGTGGGGCGAGGTGGTTTCGCGCACGCCGCGCAAACCGTTCTTCCTGGGAGACCTGCCGCACGCCTGGGTGGCCTCGGACTTCGTGCGCGCGGCGCTGGACATGTTCGCCTACGCGCGGGAACGCGACGATGCCCTGGTGCTGGCGGCGGGCGTGCCGGCCGACTGGCTGGACGGCGAGGGTGTCGGCATCTCGGGCCTGCGCACCGCGCAGGGGCCACTGGCCTACCGCCTGCGGCGCGACGCCGACGGCCTGCTGCTGGAGGTCGACGACACCGGCCTGCGAATGCCCGCCGGTGGCCTGGTGCTGCCGTGGCCGCTGGACGGCGCGCCGGGCGGGTCCGTCGTCGAAGCGGGCGAGGCGGAACTCGACGACGGCGAGCTCCGGATCACCGCGCTGCCGGCACGCGTGCGGGTCGGGCGACAGGACTAGGACGGTGACAGGCATCATCGCAACCGGGTTGCAGGGCATGCGCCGCACGGCTGCTCCGCAGCGAACGACGGCGCTCCTGCCTGGAAGGATCGACGTGCGATCCGCCCCGGCCGGGCGCAGGCACGCAAAGCGGTAGACGCGCATGCACGACCCGCCCGGCCACCCGTTCCCGCTCTGGCCACTGCCGGCGGCGATCGCGCTGCTGTTCACCGGCGCCGCGCACCTCGGCCTGTGGCTGTCGATCCGCCACGGGCATGTCGAGGCCTGTCTTCCGGTCATCGAGGGCTGCACCTCGATCAGCCGCGCCGCGCGCCACGGCCTGGCCAATCATGTGTTCCGCCTGCTGGTGCTGCCCTGCGCGCTGC
>JAEXTE010000362.1 GCA_023453655.1 Pseudomonadota bacterium | reverse complement strand
CGCAGGCGCTGTTCGGCGCGTTGCAGCAGGACTTCGCCGGCGCCGGCGACCTGGGCGGCCTGCTAGGCGCGGTGCTGGGCGGCGCGCAGTCGCGCCAGACCAACGGCGCCGGCATCCTCGGACACGTGCTCGGTGGCCAGCTGCCGCGCGCCGAGGCCGGACTGGCCCAGGCCACCGGCCTGGACAGCGGCAAGGCGGGCCAGCTGATGAAGATTCTCGCCCCCATCGTGCTTGCGTTCCTGGCGCGGCAGCTGTTCCAGGACAAGGGCGAGGGCCAGCTGGCGCAGGGCGACGCGAGCGCGCAGCAGCTCGGCGCGATCCTGGGCGAGGAGCAGCGCCAGGTGCGCCAGCAGGGTGGCATCGGCGGCGGACTGCTCGGCGCGGTGCTCGACCAGGATGGCGATGGCCAGTTCGGGGTGGGCGACCTGCTGAAGATCGGCGGCGGCCTGCTTGGCGGCAAGCGCTGAACCGCGATCCGTGACCGGCCGGAAGACGCGGCGGGCTCTGCCCGCCGTTTCCGTTATGGCGCCGCGCAGGCGGGCCCGGACGGCGCGCGGCGCATGAGTTCGGACGTTCGCCGCGAGAGGATCGAGACCGACGTCGTCGTGATCGGCGCCGGCGCGGCCGGGCTGATGTGCGCAATTGCCGCCGGTGCGCGCGGCCGCCGCGTGCTGGTGCTCGACCACGCCAACAAGGTCGGCAAGAAGATCCTGATGTCCGGCGGCGGCCGCTGCAACTTCACCAATACCGGCACCTCGCCAGCCAACTACATCAGCGCCAATCCGCATTTCTGCAAGTCGGCGCTGGCGCGCTACACGCCGTCGGACTTCATCGCCATGGTCGATGCGCACCGCATCGCATGGCACGAGAAGGAACTGGGCCAGCTGTTCTGCGACGAGTCGTCGAAGCTGATCGTGCGCATGCTGCTCGACGAGGCCGCAGCGGTGGACGCGCAGGTGCGCACGCACTGCACGGTCGAGCGCATCGAACGCCCCGGCGAGCGCCACTTCCGCCTGCGCACCACGCTGGGCACGGTGGAATGCGAATCGCTGGTGGTCGCCACCGGCGGCCTGTCCATTCCCAGCATGGGCGCCACCGGCTTCGGTTACGAGATCGCGCGCCAGTTCGGCCATGCCGTGCTGGCCACCCGGGCCGGGCTGGTACCGCTGACGCTGAGCGGCAAGCCGCTGGAGCGGCTGCAGGACCTGTCCGGGCTGTCGTTCGAGGTGGAAGCGAGCTGCAACGGCGCCAGCTTCCGCAACCGCCTGCTGGTCACCCATCGCGGCCTCAGCGGCCCGGCCATCCTGCAGATCTCGTCCTACTGGCAGCCCGGCGATGCGCTGCGGCTCGACCTGCTGCCCGGGCGGGACGCCCTGGCCTGGCTGCAGGCGCAGCAGCGCGAGCGCGCCGGCACCGAACTGCGCAACGTGCTGGCCGACGTGCTGCCGCGCCGCTTCGCCCAGCGCCTGTGCGAGGTCTGGCTGCCGAGCCGGCCGATGAAGCAGTACGGCCCGTCGCAGCTGCAGCAGGTCGCGGCGCAGCTGGCCGACTGGCGGGTCACCGCCAGCGGCACCGAGGGGTATCGTACGGCCGAGGTGACGCTGGGCGGGGTGGATACCGACGGCCTGTCGTCGAGCACGATGATGTCGCGCCAGGTGCCGGGCCTGTTCTTCATCGGCGAGGTGGTGGACGTGACCGGCTGGCTGGGCGGCTACAACTTCCAGTGGGCCTGGGCCTCCGGGCGGGCGGCCGGCGGCGCGTGCTGATCGCTGCGATTGACGCAAGGCATCCATCCGGAAATCGATAGGTAGGCCCTATCGCGCTGTTCGCATCATTCGATTTCCTCAACCGCTGGCGGGTCGCTACCTTGGGCGCTCGCCACCAACTGCCGGGGAGAAACCAGCGATGTCGTCCGAATCCAAGTGCCCGTTCCATTCCGCCGCCGGCGGCGGCACCACCAACCGCGACTGGTGGCCCAACCAGCTGCGCCTGGACCTGCTCAGCCAGCATTCCGAGCGGTCCAATCCGCTGGGCAAGTCGTTCAACTACCGCGAGGAGTTCAAGAAGCTCGACTACGCGGCGCTGAAGAAGGACCTGCTGCAGCTGATGACCACCTCGCAGGACTGGTGGCCGGCCGATTTCGGCAACTATGCCGGCCTGATGATCCGCATGGCCTGGCATAGCGCCGGCACCTACCGCAGCGGCGACGGGCGCGGCGGCGCCGGACGCGGCCAGCAGCGCTTCGCGCCGCTCAATTCCTGGCCGGACAACGTCAACCTCGACAAGGCGCGCCGCCTGCTGTGGCCGATCAAGCAGAAGTACGGCCAGAAGATTTCCTGGGCCGACCTGATGATCCTGGCCGGCAACGTGGCGCTGGAATCCACGGGCTTTCGCACCTACGGCTTCTCCGGCGGCCGCGAGGACGTGTGGGAACCCGACCAGGACGTGTACTGGGGTCGCGAGACCACCTGGCTTGGCGGCGACGAACGCTACTCGCGCGGGTCCGAAGGCGTGCCCAAGCCGCGCGAGGACAGCGTGCTGGTGTCGGAGGACGATGCCGACGGCAAGGTCCACACCCGCGACCTCGAGAACCCGCTGGCCGCGGTGCAGATGGGCCTGATCTACGTGAACCCGGAAGGCCCGGACGGCAACCCCGACCCGTTGCTCGCCGCGCACGACATCCGCGAGACCTTCAAGCGCATGGCGATGGACGACGAGGAGACCGTCGCGCTCATCGCCGGCGGCCACACCATCGGCAAGACCCACGGTGCAGCCCCTTCCGACCACGTCGGGGCAGATCCGGAAGCGGCCGACCTGGAGCTGGGCGGCCTGGGCTGGGCGAACAGCTTCGGCAGCGGCAAGGGCGCCGACACCATCACCTCGGGCCTGGAAGTCACCTGGACCAGCACGCCCGCGCAGTGGGGCAACGACTTCTTCAAGTTCCTGTTCGACTTCGAGTGGGAGCTGACGAAGTCGCCGGCCGGTGCCCACCAGTGGGTGGCGAAGGACACCGAGCCCTTCATCCCGGGCCCGACGCCGGATGCGCCCAAGCGCCGGCCGACGATGCTCACCACCGACCTGTCGCTGCGCTTCGATCCGATCTACGGGGAGATCTCGCGCCGCTTCCGCGACGATCCGCAGGCCTTTGCCACCGCCTATGCGCGCGCCTGGTTCAAGCTCACCCACCGCGACATGGGGCCGAAGGCACGCTACATCGGCCCGGAAGTACCGAACGAGGATCTGATCTGGCAGGATCCGCTGCCGCGTCCGCTGCACAAGCCCACCCCGGCCGACATCGCCGAGGCCAAGGCGAAGATCGCGGCCTCGGGCCTCACCGTCGGCGACCTGGTCTCGGTGGCCTGGGCTTCGGCCTCGACCTTCCGCGGCGGGGACAAGCGCGGCGGCGCAAACGGCGCGCGCCTGCGCCTGGATCCGCAGCGCGGCTGGCAGGTCAACCAGCGCGCGGTGCAGGTGCTGCCGAAGCTGGAGGAGATCCAGCGCGACTGCCGGCTGTCGCTCGCCGACCTTGTCGTGCTCGCCGGCGGCGTGGGCATCGAGCAGGCCGCGACCGCCGCGGGCTTCGCCATCGAAGTGCCGTTCACCCCGGGCCGCGTCGACGCGGAGCAGGACCAGACCGATGTCGAGTCCTTCGCCGATCTCGAACCCTTCGCCGACGGCTTCCGCAATTACGTCAAGTCGCGTTCGGCGGTGCCGGCCGAGCACCTGCTGGTCGACAAGGCCCAGCTGCTGACCCTGACCGCCCCGGAGATGACCGCACTGGTCGGCGGCCTGCGCGTGCTGGGCGCCAACTGGGACGGCAGCGACCTGGGCGTGCTCACCGACAGGCCGGGCTCGCTGACGACCGACTTCTTCGCCAACCTGCTGGACATGGCGACCGAATGGAAGCCGGCGGGCGAGAACCTGTTCGAGGGCCGCGACCGCAAGACCGGCGCGAAGAAGTACAGCGGCAGCCGTGTCGACCTGGTGTTCGCGTCGAACTCGGTGCTGCGCGCGCTGGCCGAGGTGTATGCGCAGGCCGACGGCGGGGAGAAGTTCGTCAAGGACTTCGTCGCCGCCTGGGTCAAGGTTATGGAGCTCGACCGCTTCGACCTCAAGGCCTGAGCCGGGTCGGCCTGGACGCAAAGGCCCCGCGCAAGCGGGGCCTTTGCCATGCGGCGGGTGACCGCGGCCGCCCCGTCCGGCCTGCGGCCATCCGCGGTTTGGAGTAAAAAGACGGGCCGACGACCACCGCACCCGCCGATGCCCGATTCCGCCGTATCCGATGACGACCTGCGCCAGCTCGCCACCAGTGTCGGTGCGCGCTTGCGCGAAGGCCACCACATGCTGGTGACTGCCGAGAGTTGTACCGGCGGCTGGATCGCCAAGGTGATGACCGATATCGCCGGCTCCTCGGAGTGGTTCGACTGCGGCATGGCCGCCTACAGCTACGAGGCCAAGCAGGCGCTGCTGGGCGTGTCGCCGCAGACGCTGGAAGTGCACGGCGCCGTCAGCCGCGAGACCGCCATCGAGATGGTGTCGGGCGCGCTGGTGCATTCGGGCGCCTCGGTCGCGGTGGCCGTGACCGGCATCGCCGGTCCCGGCGGCGGCAGCGCCGACAAGCCGGTCGGCACGGTGTGGATCGCCTGGAAGCGGCGCGGCGGATATGCGCGGGCGGAGCTGTTCCAGTTCGACGGCGATCGCGACGCGGTGCGCAGGCAGACGGTTGCAGCCGCGTTGCGCGGCATCGACGGCGCGCTGGCGTGAGCAGGACCACGCGTCCGCTGCGGGGCCGGTGATGTGGGAGACGCTCGGCACCGTCCGTGACCTCGGGCGACTGCAGGACATCGCCCGCGTGCTGGTGCGCTACGGCTTCGGCGACCTGGTGCGCCGCGTCGGCCTGGCCGGCGCGCTCGAACGCGCGGGGCGGCTGGTGCACTGGCAGGCGGTGGAGGAGGGCCTGCTGCAGCTCGAAGTCCCCGAGCGCGTGCGCGCCGCGCTGCAGGACCTGGGGCCGACCTTCGTCAAGCTCGGCCAGGTGCTGGCGACGCGCGTGGCCCTGCTGCCGCCGCGCTGGGTCGAGGAACTGTCGGAACTGCAGAACGCGGTGCCGCCGGTCGACTTCGAACGCATCCGCCCGCAGCTGGCCGAGGACCTGGGCGCCGACCCCGACCACGTGTTCGCCAGCCTCGAACACGCGCCGATGGCGGCCGCCTCGCTGGCGCAGGCGCATCGCGCGACCCTGGCCGACGGCACGCCGGTGGTGCTCAAGGTGCGGCGCCCGGGGATCCGCGACCTGGTCGAGGCCGACCTGCG
>JAEXTE010000341.1 GCA_023453655.1 Pseudomonadota bacterium | reverse complement strand
GGCCGTCGTCGATCGGACCGGGCCCGGCGACCGGCATGCAGATGCAGTACGCGCACGCGCCCTCGCCGGCCTATCCGCCACGGGCGGTGCAGCAGGGGCTGCAGGGCGAAGTGCTGCTGCGCGTGCTAGTGGACGTGGACGGGCGACCGCTGGAGGTGCGGATCGAGCGCAGCAGCGGCCACGCGATCCTCGACCGCGAAGCGGTGCGCCACGTGCGGCGCCACTGGCGCTTCATGCCGGCGCTGCGCGACGGACAGCCGGCGCAGGCGGTGGGGCTGGTGCCGGTGGATTTCCGGCTGGACCGGTACTGAGCACCCGGGCGAGCCGCCTGAGGCGGGGCTCGCACCCTCAGTTGCGGTGATACGGATGGTTGGCCAGCAGGGAAGCGGCGCGATACAGCTGCTCGGCGAGCACCAGCCGCACCAGCATGTGCGGCAGGGTCAGCGGCCCGAGCGACCACTGCTCGTCGGCGCGCGCCAGCACCTCGGGCGCGTGGCCCTCGGGGCCGCCGATGAGGAAAGCGAGATCGCGCCCCTGCCCGCGCCAGTGCTCCATGCGCTGCGCGAGCTGCTCGGACGAGTGGGCGCGCCCGCGCCCGTCGAGCGCGACCACGTGGGTGCTGCGCGGCACGGCCGCCAGCACCCGCGCGCCTTCGTCCTGCATCGCACGCGCGGCGTCGCGGCCCTTGCCGCGCAGGCCGGGTTCGACCTCCACCAGCTCCAGCGGCAGCCAGTGCGACAGTCGCTTGCGGTACTCGGCGAATCCCTCCGCCACCCAGGCCGGCGCGCGCTCGCCCACGGCGATCAGGCGGGCCTTCATGGGCGCGCCACTGCGCTGCGGCCTGCACGCGCCGCTCCATGGGGCGCTACGCGAGCCGTCGCGCGCGCGCTGGCGAGGGCATGGGGACCGGCGCATTCTGGTGGTCCCGGGCAGCCAGGCATGGTCGTCCCCGACCGGCGATTGCGGATCATGGGCGAAGTATCCCATCCGGCGCCCGCGCTCCCCAAACGGCTGGCGATTGCGGCAAACTCGGCCCGATGAAGACGATCGAAGTCCGCCATCCCCTGGTCCAGCACAAGATCGGCCTGCTGCGCGACGCCTCGCTCAGCACCAAGGGCTTCCGCGAGCTGGTGACCGAGCTGGGGACCCTGCTCGCCTACGAAGCCACCGCCGACCTGGAGACCGAGGCCGCGACGATGCGGGGCTGGGCGGGAGACGTCACGGTGCGGCGCATCGCCGGCGCCAAGATCACCCTGGTGCCGATCCTGCGCGCCGGCCTGGGCATGCTGCCGGGCGTGCTGGCGCTGATCCCCGCCGCCAGGGTGAGCGTGGTCGGCCTGCAGCGCGACGAGGAAACGCTGCAGCCGGTGCCCTACTTCGAGCGCCTGACCGGCCGGCTGGACGAGCGCGATGCGCTGATCCTGGATCCGATGCTGGCCACCGGCGGCACCCTCGTCGCCACCATCGACATGCTCAAGCGCGCCGGCGCGCGCCGCATCAAGGGCGTGTTCCTGGTCGCCGCGCCCGAAGGCCTGCAGGCGCTCGAGGCGGCGCACCCGGACGTCGAGGTCTACACCGCCGCGATCGACGAGCGGCTCAACGAGAAGGGCTACATCCTGCCGGGGCTGGGCGACGCCGGCGACCGCATCTTCGGCACCCGGATGTAGCGGCCGCCGCGGCATCGCACCGCGCTACTTCGCGCAGCGCTCGGCTCAGCGCGCCGCTGCGCCCCCTGCCCCATCGCCGGCCGCGGCAGGCGTCAAGGACTCGATCGCGGCCGCCACGTACACCAGCGGCGCATTCCAGTTGATCGCGATCTCGTTGCTGGCGTAGCTGCAGTCGTGGTCGATCCATGACAGTGCCGGCAGCTTCGACGGATATTCCACCGGACAGTCCACCGTGTCCTGCTGGCGCGGATTGGGTCCGCCGGACAGCAGGCCCGGCACCGGCTCGTCGACGCCGTCCGCCTGCGAAGGCCGGTGATGGATGTGCATCGGCGTACGCAGGCCGTGCCCGGTCACGAACGACACGCCCAGCGGATTGCGGCCCAGCACGTAGTCGAGCTGCGACTGCGCGGCGTCCAGGAGATCGCGGCGCTGCGACAACCGGTAGCCCTGCACCAGCATCAGCGCCTGGTTGAGCGCCTGGGCGCTGCTGCCCCAGACGAAATCGGCATCCTGCATCGCCACGCGCCACGGCGATGCCTGCGACACGTCCGCCAGTCGGGTGGCGAACCCCTCGACCTCGCGCGACACGCGCTCGCGCAGGGCCGCGGGCAGGCGCGTGCGATGGCGGGCCAGCGAGCTCCAGCCCAGGCTGCCGACCCTCGCCCACGACGGCACGTCGGGCGCGGCGGCGTGCCGCCCGAACTCCGCCAGCAGGGCCTCGTCGCCATCGAGCAGGTACAGTTCGGCCGCCGCCCAGGCGAATTCGTCGTCCAGCGAGGCATCGCCATAGGCGCCGGTATGCACGTCCTCCGGCTGCCGGTACACGACATCCGGATGCGCCTGCGCCCAGTCCCAGGCGCGCACGGCGGCCGTGCGCATGCGCGCGGGCACGCCGGGGAACTGCGCTTCGAACGGCGCGTACACGCGCGCGGCCATCGCCATGACCGCGGCGAAGTCCAGCGCCGCCGCGGTGCTCTTCTGCACGACGTAACGCGGCTCGCGCGCCTCGGCAGGCATCACCAGCCCGTCGAATCGCAGGTTGGTGAGCTTGTGATAGACGCCGCCGTCGCCTGGATCCTGCATCTCCAGCATCCAGCGCAGGTTCCACCAGGCTTCGTCGAGCAGGTCGGGCACCGCATTGCCGCTTTCGGGAATCGCCAGCTCGCGGCCGCGGAAGAAATCCGGGAAGTCCTCCCACGCCGCCAGCAGCGTGTACATGGTGATCGCCGAGTTGACCACGTACTTGTTGTAGTCGCCGGCGTCGTACCAGCCTCCCGGTGCCGAGAGCAGCGTCCCGGCGGGGCGCGCGGCCGTCGCGGCGGACGGATGCACCCGCACCCGCGTGTCGGGGTGGCCGGCGGCACGCGCGTAGCGCCCCGCGTGGGCGGGGTCCAGCGCGGTGCCCGAGCGGTTGAAGTAGTAGCCCTTGAGCGCGGCGTCGGCCAGCGAGGCATACGGTTGCCCTGTCACCAGCAGCGGATCGCCGATCTGCCTGCCTTCGACATGCAGGCGGTAGCGGCCCGCCGGCAGCGCACCCAGATCGGCGATGGAGGCGTCACGTCCGGACGGGGACCAGGTCCGCGGCGGCGTGAGCGCTCCTTCCAGCACCACCTCGCCGCTGTCTTCGGCCGTGACCTGGAAGCGGCCACCTGCGGCGCCTTCCACCATCGCCAGCTTGGAAGCCGCGGGATGGAATCCGAGCTGGTTGAAGCGTGCCTGCGGCCCGTGCGGCTCGGCGGTATCTGCGAGGACGGAGGCGGCGGGCGCGAAGGCCAGCGCCAGGGCGATGATCAGACGGGATGGCTTGAGCATGTCCCGATGCGGGCCGCGAGGGCGGTACCGTGCAAGCAGGGCGTCAGCGCAGACCGGTCCGGCTGGGCCGGCCTGAGCCGACCCAGCCGAACCTGCGCTTTGCAACCAGCATTTCCCTGCGGCACCGCTCCTGATGGCATCCGTCCCTGGAGCCG
Source organism: Pseudomonadota bacterium (assembly GCA_023453655.1). Taxonomy (GTDB): domain Bacteria; phylum Pseudomonadota; class Gammaproteobacteria; order Xanthomonadales; family Xanthomonadaceae; genus Luteimonas; species Luteimonas composti. The sequence goes on along the minus strand of JAEXTE010000341.1, from coordinate 4,238 downwards.
ACGCGACCACGGTGCAACCCTCGGCGAAACCGGCCTTGCAAGCAACGGGCCAAGAGGTCCAAAACACGTCAATATCGCTGACAGTCCAGAATCTGCACTAAATCTATCAATACCTTGCGAAGTAATGCCAACGAAGCTGGACAAGCGTTGTCAATCTTACTGACCGGACAGTATCGCTGACAACAGCCCATCCGGCGTGCTATATCGGAGCCTGTTCGCAGTGGAGCCAGGCATGAAGTTGAGCACCCGCATCCGGACCTCACGGGTGCGCGCAGGCCTTTCCCAGGCCGGGTTGGCCGAAACCCTCGGCGTGAGCCGCAGCGCGGTCGGCAACTGGGAGAGCGCACGCGGCGGCGTGCATCCCTCGAGCGAGCGGCTGGCCGAGCTGGCGCTGGCCACCGGCGTGTCCTACGAATGGCTCGCCACCGGCCGCGGCACGCCCATGACGCCCAGCGACGGCATCCCTGCGGCCGATGCCGAGTTCGTCGACGACCTGGTCGAGCGGCGCCTGCTGCAGGGCTTCCGGGCCTGTCCCGAATCGCTCAAGCAGGCGATCCTGGTACTGGTCGAAGCGCAGCTGCCCGCGCAGCGCGCGCGCCGGCCGCGCGGCGGCGGCTGACGGCGCCCGGAACTCAGACCAGCTGCAGCGCCAGCATCTGCCAGAGACCGGCCAGCGCCAGTGCCAGCAGCACTGCGAGGGTCAGCGCGGTGCCGAGGAAGCGGCCCAGCGAGTAGCCGGCCGAGGCACCCAGGCCGGCGGCATGCAGCACGCGCCCGGCCAGCAGGCCGAGGCCGCAGGCCCAGACCATGGCGGGCGCTGCGCCGCACAGCTCCAGCAGGGCGAGCATCAGCAGCGCGAGCGGCACGTACTCGGCGAAGTTGGCGTGCACGCGCACGCGCCGAGACAGCGTCTCGTCGCCGCCGCTGCCCAGGCCGATCCGACGCTCGCGCCGCATCAGCACCACGCGCAGCGAAAGCCCCAGGTAGACCAGTGCATGCAGCGCGGCGATGAACAGGCTGATGCGCGGCGTCATGGCGTCGGTTCCTGCGACAGCTGGCGCGCGGCGAGGCGCGCATGGCGGTGGATGGCAGAGTAGCGCCCGCGTTCGTCGCGCGCCAGCTGGACCAGCGCGACGTCGGGATCGTGGGTCAGGAACAGATGCACGTCGCGCGCCAGCTTGTCCTCGAGGAAGCCGGCTTTTTCGTCGATCAGCAATTCGGGACAGCGGTCGTAGCCCATCGTGATGGGTACGTGCACCCAGGGCACGCCCGGCACCAGGTCGGCGCAGAACACCACGCCGCCGTGCGGCGCGCCGCCGCGCAGGTCGGGACCGAGGATCTCGGCCAGCATCATCCCCGGCGTATGGCCATCGCTGTAATGGAAGCGCACCGCATCGCCCAACGAAGGCGTGCGATCGCCATCCACGAACTCGATGCGGCCCGAGGCCTCGAGCAGGCGCGGAAGTTCCGGGATGAAGCTGGCGCGGTCGCGCGAATGCGGGTTGCAGGCGCGCATCCAGTGGCGGCGCCCGAGCACGAAGGTCGCGTTGGGAAACAGCAGCTCCGGCCCGCGTCCCTCCGCCCACGGCGCAAGCAGGCCGCCGGCGTGGTCGAAGTGCAGGTGGCTGAGCACCACGACGTCGATGTCGGTGTGCTCGAAACCGGCTTCGCGCAGCGAGTCGAGCAGCACGTGCCGACTCTCGGCCACGCCGAAACGCTCGCGCATCGCCGGGTCGAAGAATGCGCCGATTCCGGTCTCGAACAGCACCGTCCTGCCGTTGAGCGGCGTCGCCAGCAGTGCGCGGGTGGCCAGGCGGATGCGGTTGAGATCGTCCGGTTCGGCCCACTTGGCCCACATCGCGCGCGGCGCGTTGCCGAACATCGAGCCGCCGTCGAGCCGCTGGGTATTGCCTTCGATCGACCAGAGTTTCATGAGCCCCATCCTGATGGCAGGAGCGCCCTGCCCTCCCGCGACGAAACACGGCGCATTCCAGCAGCATGACCCTGCGCCGGCCAGTGCCGGCGCCGCTAGCGCGCGACCGCCTCCACCGCCGCCTTGCCGACCGGGTTGCGCGGATCGCTGCCGCCGTGCAGCGTGTCGTCGCGCAGGTTCCACTCGACCGTCTGCAGGTTGCCCCACACATGGCTGGACCCGCGCCCGCCGGCGGCCTCGTCGCCCGGCAGCTTGAGCGTATGCCCCAGCGCGCGCAGCGCCTCCGCAACCTCCGGCGGGAACGCGCCGCTCTCGGCCTCGACCACGTCCGGCATCCACTGGTGGTGGTAGCGCGGCAGCGCGGCCACGGCCTGCGCGCCGAGTCCCGCGTCGTAGCCGAGGATGCCCAGCAGCACCATGGTGATGATGCGGCTGCCGCCCGGCGTGCCGAGCGCCACGACGCGCTCGCCGGACTGCATGAAGGTGGGCGTCATCGAGCTGAGCATGCGCTTGCCCGGCTCGGGGGCGTTGGCGTCGTAGCCCATCACTCCGAAGGCGTTCGGCGTGCCGGGCTTGAGCGCGAAGTCGTCCATCTCGTTGTTGAGCAGCACGCCGGTACCCGGCGGCACCAGACCCGAGCCGAACAGCAGGTTGACCGTCTGGGTCACCGCCGCGCGGTTGCCCTCGGCGTCGATGATGGAGAAGTGCGTGGTCTCCTCGTCCTCCAGCGGGGTCTGCTCGCCCGAGAGCATGTCGCTGGGCGTGGCCTTTGCCGGATTGATGGTCGCGCGCAGGCCGGCGGCGTAGTCGGCGCTGGTCAGCAGCCGCTGCGGCACCTGCACGAAATCGGGATCGCCGAGGTAGAAGGTGCGGTCGCGGAAGGCGCGGCGCATCGACTCGACCACCAGGTGGGTGCGTGGCGCGGCGTCGAGTTCGTCCAGGTCCCAGCCTTCCAGGATCTGCAGCATCTGGGCAAGCGCGATGCCGCCCGAGGAGGGCGGCGGCGCGGTGGTGATCTCCCAGTCGCGGTAGCGGAAGCGGATCGGCTCGCGCTCCTTCACCGTGTACGACGCCAGTTCTTCTGCGGTCCACTCACCGCCTTCGGCGTTCACGCCCGCCACCAGCTTCGCGCCGACTTCGCCGCGGTAGAACCCGTCGAAGCCGCGCTCGGCCAGCAGCTCCAGGGTGCGGGCGAGGTCGGGCTGGCGGAACAGCTCGCCTTCCTTCGGCGCCTCGCCGCTGGCCAGGAACACCTCGCGGGTGCCGGGATACCGCTCCATCACGTCGCGCCGCTGCTGGTAGCCGCGGGCGAAGCGCGCATAGACGGGGAAGCCCTCGCGCGCCACCCGGATCGCCGGCGCCAGCGAGGTCGCCAGCGGCAGTCGACCGTACTTCTCCGCTACGTGCACGAAGGCCGCGGGCAGGCCCGGGATGCCCACCGACCACGGGCCATTCATCGCGCGGTCGCGGTCGAAGGAACCGTCGGGCTTGAGGTAACGCTCCTGCGTGGCCGACGCCGGCGCGGTTTCGCGCGCATCGACGAACACGTCGCGACCGCTCCCGGCATCGTGCAGGAGGAAGAAGCCGCCGCCGCCGAGGCCCGAGGAGATCGGTTCGACCACCGACAGCACCGCCGACACCGAAATCGCGGCGTCGAAGGCGTTGCCCCCCGCCCGCAGGGTTTCGAATCCGGCATCGGTGGCAAGTTCGTGCGCCGACGCGATGGCGGCCCCCGGCGGATGCGCGGGCCGCGCCTGTTGCGCAAGCGCCGCGGGCGACGCGAGGAAGACGACCAGAAGGAGCGTACGGAACAGCCTTGTCACGGATTCGCCTCCGGGGCTTGGGGGTCGGGCGCGCCGCCCTGCAGGCGCAGCAGCTTGGCCAGCAGCTGCTCGTGGCTTTCGGGATGGACGGGGTCGGGGTCGATGCAGTCGACCGGGCACACCATCACGCACTGCGCCTCGTCGAAATGGCCGACGCATTCGGTGCACAGGGCCGGATCGATCACGTAGACGGTTTCGCCCTGCGTGATCGCGCTGTTGGGGCAGGCCGGCTCGCAGACGTCGCAGTTGACGCAGAGCTCGTTGATCTTCAGGGCCATGCGCGCATTGTATGCCCTGCGGCGCGCGGGGCCGTTCCATGCGTGGGACGACCTGGCCCGGGACCCCGGCGGGCCGCCTTGCGCAGGCCCGGATCGTCATCTGCCGGGCGGGCCCTAGCCCGCGCGGCAGGCGGGAAGACGGGCTTCCCGGTGACCCCGCCCCCCATGCGGGCGCGGCCGCAGGAACACATCCCATAGACCAAC
>JAEXTE010000334.1 GCA_023453655.1 Pseudomonadota bacterium | reverse complement strand
CACCGGCGACAGCCCCCGTGCGCGGCGCACCAGGCGCGCGGTCCCCGTGCGCAGGTCGTCGAGGATGGCGTAGATGGTCGGCAGGAACAGCAGGCTGACCACGGTCGAGAACGCCAGCCCGCCGGCGATCGCCCGCGCCATCGGGTGGTAGGGCGGCATGCCCTGCGGGGTATCGGTGTTGAGCGCGATGGGAATCATCGCCAGGATCGCCGTGCCCATCGTCATCATGATCGGACGCAGGCGCTCGCGGCTGCCCTCCACCAGCGCATCGGTGCGGGCCATGCCGCGCCGGCGCAGGTTGTTGATGTGCTCGATCATCACGATGCCGTTGTTCACCACCACGCCCATCAGCACCAGGATGCCGATCACCGCCATGATTCCCATCTCGGTGCCGGTGATCCAGAACAGCCAGTACACCCCGAAGATCGAGAACAGCACGCAGGACATGATCGCGGTCGGGAACAGCAGGGACTCGAACACCGCGGCCATGATCACCAGCATCAGCACCAGCGCGATCATGATCGCCTGCACCATCTGCTGCATGCCGTCGAAATTGATGTTGAAGCCCATCCCGGTGAAGGTGTAGCCGTAGCCGGGCGGGAACGGAACGCCATCGAGCGCGGTCTCGATCGCCTTGCGAGCATCCTCGACCGAGACGTCCTTGGCCACGCCCGCCTCGATCTTCAGCATGGTCTGGCGGTTCATGCGCTGGATCGAGGTCGAGGCCGGATTCACCGCCACGTCCACCATCGCCAGCAGGGGCACCTCGGTACCGCCGGGGGCGCGGACCATGAAGCTCGCCAGGTCCTCGATGCCGTAGTTCTCGGAACCGGCGAAGCGCACGTTGACCGGGATCTCGAGGTCGTCGCGGTGGAAGTCGCGCAGCGACGAGCCGCGCAGCGCCATGCTGACGAACTGCGCCACCTCGGCCGCGCTGAAGCCGTAGGCCGCGGCGCGCTCCCGGTCCACCCGCACGGACAGTTCCGTGTTGGCGTCGCCGGTGTCCACCCGCGCGTCGCGCAGCGCCGGGTTGCGGTTGAGCATCGGCACGATGTCGCCGGCCAGCTCTTCCAGCACCTGGGTGGAGTCGCCGACCAGGCTGAAGCTCACGCCCTGCCCCTGGCTGCCCAGCCCGCCGGGCCAGCCGATGCCGATGGTCGCGCGCGCCGATTTCGGCAGGCCCTCGCGCACCTGCTCCTCGATGCCCTTGGTGATCTCGCGGTCCTTCACGTCCAGGAACAGGCGGGTGAAGGCCCAGCCCTGCTCGCTGTAGCGGCTGTACACCTTGTCGATGCGGAACCGCTCGCGGTTGGCGTTGACGTACTCCTCCACCCGCGCCACCTCGCGCCCCATGTCCTCCTTGGAGTAGGCGCCCTTCCACTGGTAGTAGATGTTGATCGAGCTGGCGTCGCCGTCGTCGCCGCTGCCCTTGGTGTTCATCATCGGCAATACGCTGACCAGCGAGATGGCGAGGATGCCCGCCACGCTCCAGCCGCGGTGGTCCAGGGTCCAGCGCAGCAGCCGCGCGTAGCGGCGCTGCATGCCGTTGATCAACGGCGACTGCAGCGCCGGCGGGGTCTTCATCCGCGCTGACAGCATCGGGATCAGGCTCACCGCCACCAGCCACGAGGCCAGCAGCGAGACCGAGATCGTGACCGCCAGCTGCGAGAGGTAGATGGTGATGATGTTGTTCTCGCCGAACAGCATCGGCAGGAACACCACGCAATGGCACAGCGTGCCGGCGGACAGCGCGATGGCCACGTGGCGCGTGCCGATGATCGAGGACAGCGTCGGCTGGTCGGGATACTTCTCCCGCTCCTGGTAGATGCTCTCCACCACAACCACGGCGTTGTCGACCAGCATGCCGACCGCCAGCAGCAGGCCCATCATCGACAGGATGTTGAGGGTGATGCCGGCGAAGTACATGAAGCCCAGCGTCATCACGAAGCAGATCGGGATGGCGGTGGTGACCATCAGCGTGGACGGCCAGTGGCGCAGGAACGCGTACAGCACGATCACCGACAGCGCCAGGCCGATGGCGCCCGCCTCCGCCAGGGCCAGCAGCGAGGAAGTCACGGCCTCGCCCTGGTCGTCGACGACTTCGATGCCGACCCCGCGCATCGCCGGGTCCTCGGCCAGCACTTCCACCTCCGCGCGCACGGCACGCGACAGGTCGACCAGGTTGGCGGCGCGTTCCTTGTAGACGTCCACCGCCACGCTGGGCTTGCCCTCCAGTTGGCGCACGTAGTTCATGCGCTGCGGCTGCAGGTTGACGTCGGCCACGTCGGACAGGCGCGTGCCGCGGTTGTCCACGGGCAGGTCGCGCAGGGCCTGCAGTTCCTGCAGTTCGCCGCGAGGCTGCACGCGCAGGCGCTGCCCGGCCTCGGTGATCTGCCCGGCCGACACCGAGAAGTTGGCCGCCTGCAGGCGCTGCACCAGTTCGTTGAGCGCGACGCCGTGGGCGCTGAGCCGGTCCTTGTCGAGCGCGACCAGCACCTCCTGGCGCGCCACCCCCTCAACCTCGACGCGCGCCACGCCCGGCAGGCGCTCGAGCCGCTGCTTGACGCTGCGCTCGATCAGGTCGGCGCGCGCGGTCAGGTCGTCGTCGCTGGTCAGGCGCAGGCTCATCGCCTCGCGGTCGGACGTGGTCCAGCGCTGGACGTAATAGCGGCGGAAATCGTCCGGCAGCTGGTCGCGCACCGCGTCGATGCGTTCGCGCGCCTCGGACGCGGCGATGGCGATGTCGCGGTTCCAGTCGCTGAACTCGACCTGGATCTGCCCGCCCTCGGAATTGGCGCGCGAGTTCATCGACTTGATGCCCGACATCGTCGCCAGCGCTTCCTCGACCGGGCGCAGCAGGTTGCGTTCGACCTCCTCCGGCGTGGAGCCCGGATAGGGCAACGCGACGAAGAAGAACGGGATCGTCGCCTCGGGCTCGGCCTCCAGCGGCAGCCGGAACGACGCGATCAGGCCGATCGCCACCATCGACACGAACAGCATGATGGTGGTGACCGGACGGCGGATCGAGAGCTCGGTGATGTTCATCGGTCAGCTCCGCACGCCCGGGCCATCCAGCGCGTCCTGCTCGTGCGCCAGTACCTGCGCGACCTCGCTGGCCGTGGCCTGGACGCGACGCCCGCGCTCGGCGTAGTACTCGTCCGGCTTGCGGTCCAGCAGGTCGTACACCACCGGGATCACCACCAGGGTGAGCAGGGTCGAGACCAGCAGGCCGCCGATCACGGTCACCGCCATCGGCGAGCGCACCTCGGCGCCTTCCCCGAAGGCCAGCGCCAGCGGCATGAAGCCGAACACCGCGGTGAGCATGGTCATCATGATCGGGCGCAGGCGCGAGCGGGCGCCTTCCACCAGCGCCTCGCGCTTGGCCATCCCGGCCTCGCGCAGCTGGTTGACCTTGTCGATCAGGATGATCGCGTTCTTGACCACCAGGCCCACCAGCAGGATCAGGCCGATGAACACCACCACCGAGATCGGCGAGCCGGTCAGGAGCAGGGCCCCGATCGCGCCGACCATCGCCAGCGGGATGGTGAACAGGATCACGAACGGATGCAGCAGCGATTCGAACTGCGACGCCATCACCAGGTAGACCAGGAAGATCGCGAGCGCGAACGCGAACAGCAGCGAACGCACCGATTCGCCCAGTTCCTGGCCCTGGCCGCCGATCCGCATCTCGACCTCGGCGCCGAGCGGATTGGCCGCCACCATCTGCCGCACCTCGGTGATCGCCGTGCCCAGGTCGATATCGCGCAGGTTGGCCGAGACCAGGGCGACGCGCCGCTGGTCGGCGCGGTGGATCTCGCTGGGGCCGGTGGTGGAGACCACTTCGGCGACCGAGCCCAGTTCCACCGGCGCGCCCGCACCGGGGTTGACGATCAGCCGGCGGATGTCGTCCACCGACGAACGCTCGGACTCGGCCACCCGCACCAGCACGTCGATCTTGCGGTCGCGGAAGCTGTAGCGGGTGGCGACGTTGCCGCGCACCTTGTTGACCACCGCGTCGGCGATCTGGCGCGAGGTCAGGCCCAGCGCGGCGGCGCGATCGTGGTCGAACACGATCTGGATCTCCGGGAAGCCCTGCTCCACCGTCGACTTGACGTCGGCGTAATGCGGGTTGTCGCGGAGCATGCCGGCCAGGCGCACGCCGGCGACGCGGATCGACTCCAGGTCGCTGCCCTCGATCTCGATCTCCAACGGCGGCGAGAGCGCGAACAGCTCGGGCCGCGCGAAGTCCACCTGGGCGGCGGGATAGCCGGCCATCGTGCCGCGCAGGCTGTCGACCAGCGCCTGCTCGCGCGAAGTATCGTCCATGACCACCGACAGCTTGCCGATGTTCTCACCGCTCTCGGTCGGGCTGGCATCCAGGCGCGTGCCCGTGCCCGACACGCCGTACAGCAGGCGCACACCCTGCTCGCCCTCATGCCTGCGCTGCACCTCGCGGATCAGCGCGTCGGTCTGCGCCAGCGGCGTGCCGGGCGGCAGCTTGGCGGTCATCTCGAAGCGGTCCTGCGCCAGCTGCGGGATCAGGTCCATGCCCATGAACGGCAGCACCGCCATGGTCAGGGCGAAGGCGAGCACCGCGCCGGCCAGCACCGGGAAGGGACGCGCCAGCGCACGCGGCAGCAGCCGCAGGTAGGCGGATTCCGCACGGTTGTAGGGCGCCATGGCGATGTCGCTGGCCTTGCCCATCACCGGCGAGACCACGGCGACCAGCAGGCGCCACCGCCTCACCGCCCGCCACACCGCACCGAAGGCCAGGCCACGCACAAGGGCGCCGAATCCGCAACCGGTGGCCGCCGCCGGCTTCTTCCAGCCGCTCTGGGGACGCCACTGCGGATGCGGCGCTTCCTCGGGGAACGCGAGGGGAGCGCGGCCCTTGAGCGAACTCAGCATCGGGATCAGGGTCATCGACACCAGCAGCGAGACCGCGATCGCGATCGACACCGTCAGCGCCTGGTCGCGGAACAGCTGGCCGGCGATGCCTTCCACGAACACCAGCGGCAGGAACACCGCGATCGTGGTCAGGGTCGACGCCACCACCGCCATGAACACCTCGCGGGTGCCGAGGATGGCCGCCTCGAGGACGCCCATGCCGCGCTCGCGCGCCTTGGCCACCGACTCGAGCACCACGATCGAATCGTCCACCACCAGGCCCGTGGCCAGCGCGAGGCCGCCCAGCGACATCAGGTTGAGGCTCAGGCCCAGCTGGCCCATGAAGAAGAACGTGGTGATGATCGAGATCGGCAGCGACAGCGAAATGACGAAGGTGCTCCAGCCGTCGCGCAGGAACAGGAAGATGATCAGCACGGCCAGCAGGCCGCCCAGCACCGCGTCGAACTTCAGGTCGCTGATGGCATGGCGGATGAATACCGACTGGTCCTCGACCACCTCCAGCGCGATGTCGGCCGGCAGCTCCTTGCGCACCTGCTCCAGGCGCGCCTCCAGCGCATCGGCGGTGGACACGGTGTTGGCGTCGCCTTCCTTGTAGACGGCCAGTTCCACCGCCTCGTTGCCGCCGGCACGGATCACGGCCTCGCGCTCGCTGTAGCCCTGGCGCACCACGGCAACGTCCTTGAGCCGCACCGGCGCCGCGCCGCCGCCACCGCCGTCGCTGCGCAGCGCGGCGATCACGTTGGGGTCGCGGCTGCCGAGGATGGCGGTCATCAGCTGCCGGTTCTCGCCCGCGCCACCGCTGGACGTTCCACCGCCCGCGGGATTGAGCAACATCTCGCCCATCTGTTCGACGGTGGAGAACTGGTTGACGGTGCGCACCAGGTAGCGCTGCGAACCCTCCTCCAGGCGGCCGCCCGACAGGTTCACGTTCTCCTGCTGCAGGCGCTGGATGACGGTGTCCAGGGAGATGCCGAGCTGCGCCAGGCGGCGCTGGTCGATCTCGACCTGGACCTCGTCCTCGAGACCGCCGCCGACCTTGACCGCGGCCACGCCCGGCACCGGCTCGAGCTTGCGCTTGAGGTCGTCGTCGGCATAGCGGCGCAGCTCCATCAGCCGGCGCACGGCTTCGGCATCGTCGCCTTCCTGCCTGGAGGACAGGGCCAGGCGCATGATCGGCTGGGTGGAAGGATTGAAGCGCAGCAGCACCGGCGGCTTGGCCTCCAGCGGCAGCTGCAGCGTCTCCATCTTGTCGCGCACGTCCAGGCCGGCCTGCTCCATGTCCGTGCCCCAGGCGAACTCGAGCACGACGTCGCTCTGCCCGGTCCGCGAGATCGACTTGAGCTTGCGCAGGCCCTTGACCACGCCCAGCGCTTCCTCGGCCGGCTGCGAGATCAGGGTCTCGATCTCCGTCGGCGCGGCGCCTTCGTAGTCGGTGCGCACGGTGAGCGTGGGATAGCTCAGGTCCGGCAGCAGTTCGACCTTCAGGCTGCCCAGCGAGATCAGGCCGAACAGCACCAGGGTCAGCGTCATCATCGCGACGGTGACCCGGCGCCGGGTCGAGAACTCGACGACGTCGAAGCCGCCTGCGCCCGGCGGCGCGTGGTGGGAAGCCATCAGTCGGCCGTCCGCTTGGCCGCGCCGGCGGTGCCGTCGGCCTTGGCCGTGGCCTCGGCGTCGTCGCCCAGCACTTGGACCGCCGTGCCCTCGCGCAGCGCGGCCTTGCCCGCGACCACCACCGCGTCACCCTCGGCCAGGCCCTTGCGCACTTCCACCCAGCCGCCGTCGGAATAGCCCAGCTCCAGCGGCACGCGCGCGGCCTTGCCGTCGCGCACGGCGAATACGGCCGGCTCGCCACCGTCCTCGAGCAGGGCGCGGCGCGGCAGCACCAGCGCGTCCTCGCGCTGGTCGTAGCGGATCGCGACGCGGCTGAACATGCCCGCCTGCAGGTCGCCGTCGCCGGCGAAGCTGGCCACGACGCGGAAGGTGCCGCTGCCGGTATCGACCACCGGCGAAACACGGTCGACCTCGCCGGTGAACCTGCGGCCCGGCAGCGCGTCGACGGTCAGTTCCACCGCCTGCCCGGCGCGCAGCTTGGTGATCTCGCGCTCCGGCACGTTGAGCGTGGCTTCCAGGCGCGCGGTATCGACGATGCGGAAGATCGGCGAGTTGATCTGCACGAAGTTGCCCGCCTTGATGTCGCGCGAGGCGATCACGCCGGAAATCGGCGCGACCACGTCGGTGTAGGACAGTTCCAGGTTGGCCAGGCGATTCACCGCACGGGCGTTCTCGAGGTCGTAGCGCAGCTGGTCGAGGTCGTTGGCGCTGACCATCTGCTGGGCCTCGAGCTGCTGGGCGCGCTTGAAGTTGGCTTCCAGCTTGCGCAGCTGCGCGGCGCTCTGCGCCGCCTGCAGGCGCGCGCGGTCCGGATCGAGCCGCACCAGCACCTGGCCGGCGCGCACCACCTGGCCCTCCTCCGCCAGCACCTGCAGCGCCACGCCGGAGGTCTTGGCGACCACCTGCGATTCGGCGCGCGGCTCGAGGGTCGCGGTGTTGCCGTAGCTGGCGGCGATGGCGCGGCGGGCGACCTTTTCGACCTCCACCGGGATGGCTTCGGGGCCCTTGTCCTCGGCCGGCTTGGCCTGCGCGTCGCCGCCCCCCTTGCATCCGGCGAGGATCAGGCAGGCCGACAGCGCGGCGGTCGCCAGCAGGGGGCGAAGCCCCGGAAACGCATGGTTCGTGGACATGGACGGACTGGACCCCTTTGGTGTTGTAGCAAGGTATATCACCCGGCGGACGGGCGGCATCCGCCGAAGGTCATGGTGACTCCCGGCGGCGTTGTGGAGTAGACGTTTCCGGGATGCGGAAGTGACCACGCCGGTTGCGCGCGGCGCGCGGGGCGACGTGGTCGGGAAGCCGGACGCAAGCCGCCACCGGAAGCGCGCGCGTTAACAGCCCGTGGAGCGCAAGCTATACTGCGGCGATTGCGCGACGCCACGCCGTCGCCATCCGATCCACCAAGCCAACAGCCACAGGATTGCGGAACCACTCCATGACGCGACCGTCGACGATCGCCGCCAGCCTCGCCGCCGTGCTCGTGCTGGCCTCGCTGCCGCACAGCACCCCGGCGCAGGACGCCACCCCGCCCGCCGGACAGGCCAGCCCGGCCGATGCCGATGCGGCCACCGGCGAGGCGTCCGCCGCCCCGGCCCAGCCGGCCCCGGCCGCCACCCCGGCGGCCCTCGCCGGCAATGCCGACAGCGGCCGGCAGCTGACCTACACCTGCCTGGGCTGCCACGGCATCGTCGGATACCGCAACGTGTATCCGACCTACCACGTGCCCAAGATCGGCGGGCAGTCGGCGGCCTACCTCGGCAATGCGCTGACCGAATACCGGAAGGACACCCGCAAGCATCCGACCATGCAGGCGCAGGCGCAGAGCTTCTCGGACCAGGACATCGCCGACATCGCCGCTTTCCTGTCGGAGCTGAAGCCATGAGTCTCGCGCGTTTCGCCGGCCGTGCCGGCCGCATCACCCTGCCCGTCCTGTTCGCCCTCGCCCTGGCCGCCTGCGCCGGCGGCGACGATACCGGCGAAGGCAGCCAGATGTCCTCTTCGGCGGGCCTGCCGGAGGGCCGCATCGCCGAGGGCGAGGCGCAGGCCAACGTCAAGGGCCAGGCCACCGGCCAGTCGTGCATCGACTGCCACGGCGCCGACGGCAACCAGCCGCTGGACGAGACCTATCCCAAGCTTGGCGGCCAGTATTACGACTACATCGAGCACGCGCTGGTCCAGTACCGCGATGGTCGCCGCGAGCATGCGCTGATGTCGCAGCAGGCGGCCAACCTGACCGACCAGCAGATCGCCGACCTGGCGGCCTACTTCGCGTCGCGTCCGTCGGAACTGCGGGACCTGCACGGCGCGCACTGAGCCGGTCGCCCGCAGTCCGGTGGAAAAGCCCGCCTCGAGCGGGCTTTTTCATGCCTGCAGTCTGTCGAGCGGGAGCCGGCGGGCGCGCCGTGCGGATGTCGGGCGCGTGGCGCCGCTCGACCCACGGGGAGGGTGTCGCCTGACGTCGAGGCGACCGGGGGGGGGCGGCCCCCCCCCCCCCCCCCCCCCCC
>JAEXTE010000277.1 GCA_023453655.1 Pseudomonadota bacterium | reverse complement strand
GCGCTGATGGCCGGCACCGAGTCGATCCGCGACGTGATCGCCTTCCCCAAGACCACTTCCGCGCAGTGCCTGATGACCGGTGCGCCCTCGCCGATCCCGGACGAGCAGCTGGCCGAGGTGCACGTGCAGGTGCGGCCGCAGGGTTGACGGGGTCGGGGCGGGGCCAGCCAATGCCGGTTGAAATCCGTCGCGCCAGCCTTGCCGACGCCGCCACGCTGTCGGCGCTGTGCGCGCGTACCTTCACCGAGACCTTCGGCCACCTCTATCCGCCGGAGGACCTCGCCAGCTTTCTCGCCGGGTCCTACGCGGTCGAGCGCCAGCGCACGATCCTGGCGCATCCGGACTACGCGGTCTGGCTGCTGGAGGACGACGGCGTGGCCGTGGGGCATGCCGCCGCCGGTCCCTGCGGGCTGCCGCATCCGGACGTCGCGCCGGGCGATGGCGAGCTCAAGCGGCTGTACGTGCTGCGCGACTACCAGTCCGGCGGCCACGGCGGGCGCATCATGGACGCGGTGATGGACTGGCTGCTGCGCGACGGTCCGCGCACGCTGTGGGTGGGCGTGTGGTCGGAGAATCCGGGCGCCCAGCGCTTCTACGCGCGCCGCAGCTTCGAGCGGGTGGGGGAGTACGACTTCCCGGTCGGCAACACGATCGACCTCGAATACATCCTGCGGCGGCCCGCGCAGCCACCTGCGTGATCGCTCGCGGGTGGCGCCGGCCGGATGCCGTCGTCCACGCAACGTGCAGACTTGCGCAGCCCGCGCGGCTTCGGCCCAATCCACGCATGTCCGACTTTCCCGCGTCGCCCAACGACGGCCTGGCCCGGCCGCCGGTCCTGCTGATCCACGGCATCTGGAACGCGCGCCTGTGGCTGCTGCCGCTGGCGCGCAAGCTGCGCGCGGCCGGTTTCGATGCGCGCATCTGGGGCTACAGCAGCGTGTTCGACGATCCGGCGCACGCGGCGCGGGCGCTGGCCGAGCGGCTGCGCGGTGGCCCGCAGATGGACCTGGTCGGCTACAGCCTCGGCGGGCTGGTGGCGCTGGAGGCCCTGCGCATCGCCCCCGCCCTGCCGGTGCGGCGGGTGGTGTGCCTGGGATCGCCGCTGTGCGGCAGCTGCACCGCGCGCTCGCTGGGCGCGCACCGCTGGTCCTCGCCGCTGCTCGGACGCAGCGCGCGGCTCCTGCAGCGGGGGCTCGGCGACGCGCCCCCGCCGGTGGAGGTCGGCGTGGTGGCCGGCTGCGTGCCGCGTGGGCTGGGGCGGCTGCTGGCCGTGGTGGACCCGGAATCGGACGGGACCGTGGCGATCGCCGAAACCCGGGTCCCGGGCCTGCGCGACCACTGCATCGTCCAGGCCAGCCACAGCGGCCTGCTGCTGTCCCCGCAGGCCGCGCGCCAGGCGGCCTGCTTCCTGCGCAGCGGGCGCTTCGAGCATGGGGACGACGCGCCAAACGTATAATCGCCGCGTCTTCCCCATACGGCCTTACGATCCATGGGACGCGGTCCTTCCATCGAAGCACGCAAGAACGCCGTCGACGCGCAGCGCGGCAAGATTTTCACCAAGATCATCCGCGAGATCGGCGTCGCCGCCCGCGCCGGCGGGGGCGACCCCGGGGGCAACCCGCGGCTGCGCGCCGCGATCGACAAGGGCCTGTCGGTCAACATGTCCAAGGACGTCATCGAGCGGGCGATCAAGAAGGCGACCGGCGAGCTGGAAGGCGTCGAGTACGAGGAGATCCGCTACGAGGGCTACGCGCCTGGCGGCGTCGCCGTGATCGTCGACTGCCTCACCGACAACCGCGTGCGCACCGTGGCCGACGTGCGCCACGCCTTCGGCAAGTTCGGCGGCAACCTCGGCACCGAGGGCTCGGTGGCCTTCATGTTCCGCAAGATGGGCGTGCTCTCCTACGGAGCGGGCGCGGACGAGGAGAAGATCACCGAGGCCGCGATCGAGGGCGGCGCCGACGACGTGGTGGTGTACCCCGAAGACGGGGCGATCGACGTCATCACCGCGCCGGAGTCCTTTTCCGCCGTGAAGCAGGCGATGGATGCCGCCGGCCTTGCGCCCGACCTCGCCGAGGTGACCATGCGCGCCGACAACGACATCGCCGTGGACGGCGAGACCGCGCAGCAGGTGGTCAAGCTGCTGCGCTGGCTCGAGGACATGGACGACGTGCAGAGCGTCTACTCCAACGCCGAGCTGGGCGATGCCGCGTTCGGCTGAGCCGATCGTTCCGGGCCGCGGACGCGCGGCATGACCCGCATCCTCGGCATCGACCCCGGGTCGCAGCGGACCGGCGTGGGCATCATCGATGTCGACGCCGCGGGACGCGCCACCCACGTCTACAACACCGCGCTGGTCCTGCTGGGCGAAGGCGATTTCGCCCAGCGTCTCAGGCGCCTGCTGCTGGGGCTGGCGGAGGTCATCGAGACCTGGCAACCGCAGGAGGTGGCGATCGAGCGCGTGTTCCTGGCGCGCAATCCCGACTCGGCGCTCAAGCTCGGCCAGGCGCGTGGCGCGGCGATCAGCGCCGTGGTGCTGCGCGACCTGCCCGTGCACGAGTACGCGGCCAAGGAAGTGAAGCTGGCCTTGGTCGGCAAGGGCGGGGCGGAGAAGGGGCAGATCCAGCACATGGTCGGGCTGATGCTCAACCTGCAGGGCAAGCTGCAGGCCGACGCCGCCGACGCCCTGGCCATCGCGATCACCCACGCCCACGTGCGCGCGACCGCCCGCCGCCTGGGCGTGAGCACGCAGCAGGCCTGGAGCAGGAAGTGAAGGCGGCCGCCACCCTGTCCGCGCCCGCCGGCGCGTCCCGGTCCGCGCGCGTCGCGCGCGCGTCCTCGCATTCCACATCGATTGGCTGGAGGCCAGCGCCATGATCGGTCGCCTCAGGGGCATCCTCGTCCACAAGCAGCCGCCCTGGCGCGTCGTCGACGTGCTCGGGGTGGGCTACGAACTGGAGGCGCCGATGAGCACCTTCTACGACCTGCCCGAAGCCGGGCGCGAGGTGGCGCTGTTCACCCACTACGCGCAGAAGGAGGAC
>JAEXTE010000254.1 GCA_023453655.1 Pseudomonadota bacterium | reverse complement strand
CGGCAGGGGCGGCGGCCGTGTCGGCGACGCCGGTCGCGGTCGCCGCGACTTCGGCGGTCTCCGCAGCGGTTTCCGCCACTGCGCCGGCCTCGCCGGCCGCGGCCTCGGCATGCGTCGCCGCTTCTTTCGCGCGGAACGACGCGGTCATGCTCCACAGGCTGGTGGCGATCTGCACCCAGCGCGACGCCGGCAGGCCGGTCACCCGGCGCACCGGGCGCGCCCAGCCGATCACGAAGCCGCCCAGCAATCCGCCCAGCACGATCCGCGTCGGCGTCCAGCCCTCGCGCCAGCGGCCGCGCAGGCCCTGCCACGAGGCGCTCGCCTGTGCATGGCGCTGCTCCAGCGCCAGCTCGCGTTCCCGCACCCGCTGCACCAGGTCGTGGAAGCCCATCAGTCCGCTCCCTGCACGGCAGGCGCCGGTGCGGGCGGTGGCGGTGGCGCCGCCGCCTCCCGCTCGCGCCGATGGCGCAGGCGCGAGAGCTGGCGGCGGGTGGCGCGCATGTCCATGTGTTCGAGGTAGCCCGACATCCGCCAGGCGCAGAAGCCGGCCACGGCCAGGTAGGCCAGCGCCACCAACAGCAGCGCCCAGACCCAGTCCATCCCGAGTGCGTTGAGCCCCGCCACCAGCACCACGGTCAGCAGCAGCCAGGCCGAACTGGCCAGCAGCGCGGCGACCGCGCCCCAGGCCAGGCTGCGCACGAGGGCGCCGCGGGCCAGGGCGAAGTCGGCCGCCGCCAGTTCGCGCAGGGCCGACACCGTGCTGCGCGCACCGTGCAGCGTCTCGCGGCGGGCGGCATTGAGTTCGCGCAGGGTCTCGTCGATCCCCGGCGCCTTGCCGCCCTCGCCGCCGGGCTCGGGGCCCGGCCCGGGGGTCGCGTCCGCCACCACGTCGCAGGCTTAGTCGTTGCTGCGGGCGAGTTTGGCGATGATCCAGCCGGCCGCGAAGGCCACGCCGAACGACGCGATCGGGCGCTCGCGGATCAGGTCGGCGGCGCTGTCGATCAGGTCCTTGCCCTTGTCCATCAGCGCATCGACCTGCTCGCGGGCGACGCTGCCGCCCTGTTCCAGCGCGGCGATGCCGGCCAGCGCCGAATCGGCCAGGTCGGCCTTGACCGCGGAACCGCCCGCACGCAGCTCCTCGGCGGCGGCGGTGGCGGCGCTGCGCACCGAACCGCCGGCGTCGGTGGCGGCGGTCTTGAGATGGGCGCCGGCCTGGCCCAGGTTGTCCTTCATGGCGTCGGTCGAGGTGGGAGTCATCGGTGTCTCCTGGTATGGGTGGCGATGGCGCCATCGGGGGAAGGTCCGGCGCGTGGCCGGTCACTCCATGATCAGGTTCCCGACGCGTCCACCGCGTGAAATCCTGAGCACGAGCTGCTGCGGGCGCTCGGCCAATGTATCGCGGAAACCCGCCAGGTCCCGGAACTCGCCGCTGTTGGCGGCAAAAATGTAGTCGCCCTCGCGCAGGCCGTTGCGCCAGGCGCGGCTCCTTTCGTCCACCTTGTCGACCAGCACGCCACGCGCGTTCGGGTTCTGGCGGCGCAGCGCCTCGGGCAGGTCGGACAGCGTGGCGCCGGTGAGGCGGTCGTCGAAGCTGGCGCCATCGCGCGGCATCGCCCGCAGGCGCGCGGTGATGGTGCGCGGCTCGCCGTCGCGCAGGATCTCCAGCGTCATCGGCGCGTCCAGCGGCTGCAGGCCCTGCAGGTTGCGCAGCGCCACCGGGTCGTCCATGCGCTGGCCGTTGGCCGAGACGATGACATCGCCGGTGCGCAGGCCCGCGGCGGCCGCGGACGAGCCGCCGTGCAGGCGCGTGACCACCACGCCGCGCGCCTCCGCCAGGCCCAGCCCTGCGGCCAGGCGCGCGTCCACCGCCTGGGTGTCGATGCCCAGGGTGCCGCGCTGCACGGTGCCGGTGCTGGCCAGCTGCTGCATCACGTTGCGCGCCAGGTCGACCGGGATCGCGAAGCCCAGGCCGATGTTGCCGGCCGCGCTGCCGCGCGGATTGAAGCTGGCGGTGTTGATGCCCACCAGCTCCCCGCGCAGGTTGACCAGGGCGCCGCCGGAGTTGCCCGGGTTGATCGAGGCGTCGGTCTGGATGAAGTTCTGGTAGCCCGCGCCCGGCACGTTGCTGCGGCCCACGGCCGAGACGATGCCCGAGGTGACCGTCTGGCCCACGCCGAACGGATTGCCCACCGCGACCACGAAATCCCCGACCGCGAGCTGGCCGCCGGCCGCCAGCGGAATCTCGGTCAGGCCGTCGGTGGGGATGCGCATCAGCGCCACGTCGGTGTCCGGATCCGAGCCGATGAACTCGGCCTTGAGCGTGCGCCCGTCCGACAGCGTCACCGACACCTCGTCGGCGTTCTCGATCACGTGGTGGTTGGTCAGCACGTAGCCGTTGCGCGCATCGACCACCACGCCAGAACCGAGCGAACGCGCGATCTGCTCCTGGGTCAGCTCGGGGAACATGCGCCGGAAGAACGGATCCGCGCCGAACGGGCTCACCTGCCGGCGCTGCGCGGCGTGCACGCTCACCACCGAGGGCGTGACCCGCTTGAGCATCGGCGCCAGCGAGGGCATCGGCTGGCCATCGACGGCGACCGGCAGCGCCGACACCACCGGCGCGGGGGCCGCGGCCTGGGGCGCGGCATGGGCGGGGGCCTGCACGGCCTCGCGGATGGCGGTGGCGGCGAATCCGCCGAACGCGGCGGCGGCGGCAAGCACGAGCAGGGTGGGAGCTGGGCGCATGGTCGGATCGCAGGCTGTCGGTGGACGGGGGCAAGATGGGCGCGCGTCCCGATCCGGGCAAGGCCCGGACCGGCGCAACCGGCACGCCGCACTGCACCAAGAACAGCCGTCGAGTGTCGTCCGCAGCGGCTCCATCGAAGCTGAACGCAGCCGTTTTCCGCGGCCCGCGGGCGTCTTGTCGCCGATGCCCTCGATTGCCCCCGAAACCTTGTTGACTTCGCCGGAGGCCGCGCGTAGCGTGGCCCGGCCCTCCACAACATATTGGGGTCCGGCCCGCAAGGCTGGCCCAAGGCGTGGGGTTTTCGGCAGAATGGCGGAACGGCCATCCGCTTTCACCAAGGGGGACTCGCGGATGCCTGCGACAGGCCCGCAAGGGCGCCAGAAACGAAAGATCCAGGGGGCGGGCGCGGCCGCAGACGCGCGTTCCGCTCCTTCCGTGTCGGTGTCGTCAGGCGCCGGCAGCGACCATAACAACGGCCCGGGCACGTACCCGGGCCAGCACCAGGAGACAGCACACGCATGAGCACGGTTCGTCTGGAAGCAGTCAAGACGCACGGTGAACGGGAGATCCCGATGCAGCCCGCCTCGCAGGACATCTGGGACAAGAAGTACCGGCTCAAGACCAAGCACGGCGTCCCGGTGGACGCCGACATCGACGCCACCTGCCAGCGCGTGGCGCGTGCGCTCTCGGACGCCGAGACCACGCCCGAGAAGCAGAAGTACTGGTACGACCG
>JAEXTE010000324.1 GCA_023453655.1 Pseudomonadota bacterium | reverse complement strand
GGCGACAGCGACTACGTGCTCGAGCGCGACGGCGAGCACTGGCTGCTCTCGAGCAAGCACGGCAGCGCCTTCGTGCTGGGCCGGCTGACCGTCAACGCGCTGGCGCGCGCGATCGAACTCAAGAGCGCCGCCGGCGGCTTCCTCGTCACCCAGGGCCGCATCACCGAGGACGCCCGCCCGGTGGCCGCGCTGCAGCGCATCGAACTGCTCGACGGCCCTGCGCTGTGGCCGCAGCTGCGGGACTTCCTGCCGGCCGAGCAGCTGGCCGGGATCCGCGCGAAGGCGCTGCAGGCGGCGCGACAGCGGGTCCTGCTGTCCTGGCTGCTGGCCCTGCTGGCCGGGGTCGCGGTGTGGCTGGCCCTGCCGCCGTCGCCGCCCGACCCCTCGGCTGCGACACCGCCCGGGGCGAGCGTGCCCGTGCAGGCCGCCGCGCAGGCATCGCCTGCCGCACCGGCGGCGGACGCGCCTTCCGCGCCCGCCGCGGCAACCCCGCAGGAACCGGTCGGGGAAGCGCCGGCCGCGCCCCCCGTCGCCCAGGACATCGAACAGCAGCGCGCCGACGTGGCGGCCGCGGTCTCAACCCTGCCCGAGGTCGACCGCGCGACCTGGTCCAGCGAATCGACCCTGCAGGTGTTCCTCGCCTCGGTCCAGGACGATCCGTTCTCGCGCATCTGCCCGCTGGTGGAGCGCTACGAGGACCTGGCCGCTTCGCGCATCCAGCTCACCCCGCCGCCGGGAAGCACAGCGACGGTACGCTTCCGCCAATGCCGCTCGTACTGAGCTGGCGCGCGCGTCGCGTGTTGACCACCCCATGGGGCCGTGGTGTCATGGCCGCCGGTTGGATGCGGGTGGCGAAATGACCGGCGGAAGGCTGACATTCGAACAGGCGGCGAAGGAGGCGCAGCTGCTGCCCACGCGCCCCGACAACGAGACGCTGCTGCGCCTGTATGCGCTCTACAAACAGGGCTCGGAAGGCGACATCGGCGGCGAGAAGCCCGGTTTCTTCGACTTCGTCGGTACCGCGAAGTACGAGGCCTGGAGCCGGCTCAAGGGCACCCCGCGCGACGTCGCGCAGCAGCAGTACATCGACCTCGTCGCCAGCCTCAGGGGCTGAGCGGCCGCACGCCGATGGCCCGCGATACGCGCCAGCGGATCCTCGATTGCGCGCTCGCGATGTTCAACACGCGCGGCGAGCCGACCGTTACCACCAACCACATCGCCGACGAGCTGGAGATCAGCCCCGGCAACCTCTACTACCACTTCCGCAACAAGGACGACATCATCGAGCAGCTGTTCGGCCGCTATGAAGCGCGCATGGACGCTGTGCTCACCCCGCCCGACGGCCGGCTGCCCGGGCTGGAGGACATCTGGACGCAGCTCCACCAGGTGTTCGAATGCATCTGGGAATACCGGTTCTTCTACCGCGACCTGCTGGAGATCCTGAGCCGCAACCGCCGCCTGCGGCTCCGCTTCGCGCGCATCCTCAAGCGCGCCGACGATCGCGCGCACACGGTGATGCAGGGCCTGTCGCTGGCCGGCGTGATCCGCGCCTCGCCCGCCGAGATGGACGCGGCCGCCACCAACCTGCTGGTCCTGGCCACGTTCTGGCTCAACTACGCCGCGATCCGCGGCGACCGCAACGAAGGCCTGGCGATCCGCGAAGGCATCGTCCAGGTGATGATGCTGCTCTCTCCCTTCCTGCGCGATGGCGAGCGCCGGCACCTCGACGAACTGATCCAGGCCTATCCCGTCTGAGGCCCGGCCATGGGCCGCGGCGCACCGGCATGATCGCGGCCGGTGCCGGGAGGCTTGCTCCGGCCCCGCCCTCCCACGTAGAATTCGCGTCCCGTTTCACCGTCCTCCTCCGGGAACGACGGCGGCCTCCGATCCATCGGTAGCCCGGAACCGGGCGGTTAGCTCAGCGGTAGAGCATCGCCTTCACACGGCGAGGGTCGCAGGTTCGAACCCTGCACCGCCCACCACATCTTGCTGCGCGCGTCCATCGCGCAAGGCCACCAACGCCCCGCTCCAGCGGGGCGTTCGCGTTCCCAGGCGCTGTCGCCAGGTAAGGTTTTGCGGCGTTGCAGCCGCACGATCCTGCCGCGCCCGGTCCGATTTCCCCGGGACAGGGTCGCATCGCCGCGCGCGACCGGCTTGCGCGTGGTCTTGCCCGGCAACGCCCGCGCGAGACCCTCTCCCGAACCCTTTCAATCCCCGGACGTCGCGCCTTCGGGACCAGGCCGGGGCTCGTCGGAGACGACACGGCCGTCTACAAGGTGGATCGCACGGTCGCAGGTGTCGGACAGGCGCGGGTCGTGGGTGACGACCAGCACCGCGCAGCCGTGGGACTCGTTGAAACGGCGCAGCAGCTTGAACACCTCCGCCGCCGTTTTCGTATCGAGGTTGCCGGTCGGCGCGTCGGCCCGCAGCAGGGCCGGGCGCGGGGCCCGCGCCCCTGCGATCGCCACGCGCTGCTGCTGGCCGCCGGAGAGCTGGTCGGGCCGGCGGTCGAGGTATTTCTCCAGGCCGACGTCGGCCAGCAGCCCGCGCGCAACGTCGGTTACCTCGCGGTCCGGCTTGCCGTTGGCCACCATCCACGGCATCAGCACG
>JAEXTE010000135.1 GCA_023453655.1 Pseudomonadota bacterium | reverse complement strand
CCCCCGGCGGCCGCGGACGAGGCGGGGACCGACGGCGGCCCGCGCAAGCGGCGCCGCCGGCGGCGACGCAGCCACGCGGCCGGCGAATGATCCCGGCCGTCGCCTGCATCGGGCTGGGCGGCAACCTCGGCGACGTCGCGCGCACCCTGGCCGATGCCCTGGCGGCGCTGGACGCGCTGCCCGGCTCGCGCCTGCTGCGCGCCTCGCGGTTCTACCGCACGCCGGCCTGGGGCCGGCGGGACCAGCCCGATTTCCTCAACGCCGCCGCGCTGCTGGAAACCTCGCTCGCGCCGCGTGAACTGCTCGCGCAGCTGCTGGCGGTGGAACAACGCTACGGCCGCGAACGAGAGGCCGGCGCGGACGGGCGCTGGGGGCCACGCACGCTCGATCTCGACCTGCTGCTGTACGGCGAGGCGGCCGTCGACGAACCCGGCCTGCGCGTGCCGCATCCGCACCTGCACGAGCGCGCGTTCGCCCTCGTGCCGCTGGCCGAGATCGCACCGGACGCTCGGATCCCGGGGCATGGCCGCGTGGGCGATGTGCTCGATCTATTGGATGCGGCGGGCATCGAAGCGATACCCTAGCCGCATGGACACTGCAGACAGGCCGATCACCGTCCCCGGGCTGGCCGAGGCGCGCCAGGCCGGCCGCCGCCTGGCGATGCTGACGGCGTACGACGCCGGCTTCGCGCGCGTATGCGATGCCAATGGCGTCGACCTCATCCTCGTGGGCGATTCGCTCGGCATGGTGGTACAGGGCCATGACTCGACGCTGCCGGTCAGCGTCGACGACATGGCCTACCACGTGGCGGCGGTGGCTCGCGGCCTGCGTCGCGCGCTGCTGGTGGCCGACGTGCCGTTCCAGGCCGATGCCACGCCGGAGCGCGCGCTCGATGCGGCCACGCGGCTGCTGCAGGCCGGCGCCGGGATGGTCAAGCTCGAGGGCGCGGGCCCGCACAAGCTGGCTGCGATCCGCTTCCTGGCCGCGCGCGAGATCCCGGTGTCGGCCCATCTGGGCCTCACTCCGCAGTCGGTGCTGCGCTTCGGCGGCTACAAGGTGCAGGGCCGCGAGGCCGCCGCAGCGGCGCAGCTGCGAGCCGATGCGCTGGCGGTGGCCGAGGCGGGTGCCTCGCTGCTGGTGCTCGAATGCGTGCCGTCGGCGCTGGCCGCCGAGATCACCGCCGCCTCGCCGATTCCCACCATCGGCATCGGCGCGGGGCCGCATTGCGACGGCCAGGTGCTGGTGCTGCACGACATGCTCGGGCTGGACACCGGCCACCGGCGTCCGAAGTTCGTCAAGGATTTCCTGGCCGAAGGCGGTTCGGTCGCCGGCGCGGTCCGCGCCTACGTGGCCGCGGTGCGTGGCGGCAGTTTCCCCGGCCCCGAACACGCCTACTGAGCCATGACCGACATCGTCACCGACCTCGCCGTGCTCCGCGGGCACGTCGCGCGCTGGAAGCGCGAAGGCCTGCGCGTGGGCTTCGTGCCCACCATGGGCAACCTGCATGCCGGGCACTTCTCGCTGGTGCGGCTGGCGCGCACGCGGACCGACCGCGTGGTCGCCAGCGTGTTCGTCAACCCGACCCAGTTCGGGCCGAACGAGGATTTCTCGCGCTACCCGCGCACGCCGGAGCAGGACGCCGCGGGCCTGGGCGAAGCCGGTTGCGACCTGCTGTGGCTGCCGTCGGTGGAGACGATGTATCCCGATGGCCCGGATGCGGCGGTCCGGATGCGCGTGCCCGGCGTCACCGAGCTGCTTGAAGGCGCGCATCGCCCCGGCCATTTCGACGGCGTCGCCACCGTGGTGGCGCGCCTGTTCAACCAGGTGCAGCCCGATGTCGCCGCCTTCGGCAGCAAGGACTACCAGCAGCTTGCGGTGATCCGGCGCATGGTCCGCGACCTGGCCTTCCCGATCTAACTGCTGGCGGGCGAGACCGTGCGCGAGGCCGACGGCCTGGCGATGAGTTCGCGCAACCAGTACCTGGAGGCGGCGCAGCGCGCCGCCGCCCCCGAGATCCATCGCACCCTGCTGGCGATGCGTGAGGCGACGCGCGCCGGCGTGTCTCCGGCGCAGGCCGAGGTCGACGCGGCCGCGCGGCTGCAGGGCCACGGCTTCGCGGTCGACTACGCCGCCCTGCGGCGCGAAGACCTGGAACCGGTGGGCGATGCGCCGTCGGGCCGGCTGGTGGCGCTGATCGCCGCGCGCATCGGCAACACCCGCCTGATCGACAACCTCGCCTTCGACGCGGGCTGAGCCGGGGCGCGCGCCGGCTGGGCAGATCGCCCCGGGAACTCTGCGTCGATCTGGTTGCCTTCGCAACGATGCGCGGTGCGCGCATTCGCCGCGACAGCGCGGCATCGGCACGCCGCCGATCGACCCTATACTCCGTGGATGCGCACGCTGCGTCGCGCACGGTTGCGGTTGATCCGCATCGTCCACTTCCAAGGAAACAGGCAGGCTTCGTCCATGTCGGATTTCGCGACCCTCCAGTCCCACGCACAGCGTCTGGACTCCACCTCCATCGCCTCGCTGCTCCACGACGACCCGGCGCGTGCGCAATCGCTGTCGCTGCGGGTCGGTCCGCTCTACGCCAGTTTCGCGCGGCAGCGCTACGACGCGCCGGCGCTCGACGCGCTGTTCGCGCTGGCCGATGCGGCCGACTTTCCCGGCGCGATGCGGCGCCTGCTCGACGGCGGGACGGTCAACGCGACCGAGGGCCGTGCCGCCCTGCACACCGCCCTGCGCGGCGACGCGTCCGACGCGCAGGTCGCGCGCGAATGCGCCGCGCTCGCGGTCCAGGCGCGCACCCGCATGGCCACGCTGATAGACGCGTTGTCGGCCAGCGACGTCACCGACATCGTCAGCGTCGGCATCGGCGGCTCGGACCTCGGGCCGCGCCTGGTGGTCGATGCGCTGGCCCTGCCGGGCGCGCGCTTCCGCGTGCATTTCCTGTCCAACGTCGACGGCAACGCCGCGCAGCGCGTGCTGGCCGGGCTGGATCCGGCGAAGACCGCGGCGATCCTGATCTCCAAGACCTTCAGTACCCAGGAAACCCTGCTTAACGGCCGCATCGTGCGCGACTGGCTGGGCGACGACGCGCGGGTATATGGCGTCAGCGCCAACGTCGAGCGCGCGGCCGCGTTCGGCATCGCGCCCGGGCGCATCCTGCCGATGTGGGACTGGGTGGGCGGGCGCTATTCGCTTTGGTCGGCGGTCGGCTTCCCGATCGCGCTGGCGCTGGGGATGGACCGCTTCGAAGCGCTGCTGGCGGGCGCGGCGGAACTCGATGCGCACGCCGCATCGGCCGCGCCCCGCGCGAACCTCGCGGTGTGGCATGCGCTGACCGCGCTCTGGAACCGCAACGCGCTGGGCCTGTCGACCCAGGCGGTGCTGCCTTACGACGAGCGCCTGAAGCTGCTGCCCAACTACCTGCAGCAGCTGGTGATGGAGAGCCTTGGCAAGTCGGCGCGGCTGGACGGCGCGCCGCTGGGCGTCGATACCGTGCCGGTGTGGTGGGGCGGCCCGGGCACCGATACCCAGCACAGTTTCTTCCAGGCGCTGCACCAGGGCACCCAGGTGGTGCCAGCCGATTTCATCGGCGTGGTGCGCAGCGAGGACGGCCATGCCGACAACCATCGCGCCCTGCTGGCCAACCTGCTGGCGCAGACCGAGGCGCTGGCCAACGGCCAGGCCAGCGATGATCCGCACCGCGCCTACGCCGGCAGCCGCCCGAGCACGCTGCTCCTGCTCGACGCGCTGACGCCGCAGTCGCTGGGCGCGCTGATCGCGCTGTACGAGCACAGCGTCTACCTGCAGTCGGTGGCCTGGGGCATCAATGCCTTCGACCAGTTCGGCGTGGAGCTGGGCAAGCAGCTCGCCAGCCGGCTGCTGCCGGCGCTGGAAGGCAAGGGCGGGGCGGAGGATCCGGTGACGCGCGCGCTGCTCGCGGAGATCCTGGCGCGCCAGGGTTGAGCGGCTCGCGCGACGCGTCGGTTCAGGCTGTCGCCGGCAGCGCGGGATCCGGCGCGGGTCGATGCCGGGCCAAGGCCCACAGCACGTGCTCGCGCACGACCGGATCGACGCTGTCGCGCCGCGACTCCAGTGCCGCGATCACCGCGGGCGACGACGGCGCATTACCCAGCGCCACGGCGATGTTGCGCAGCCAGCGCGTGTAGCCGCTGCGGCGGATCGCCGAACCTTCCGTGCGCTGCAGGAACTGCTCCTCGGTCCAGGCGAACAACTCGGCCAGCGAAGCCTGGTCGAGGCGGTTGCGCGCGCGGAAGTCCGGTTCGTCGGTGCGCCGCGCGAACTTGTTCCAGGGGCAGACCAGCTGGCAGTCGTCGCAGCCGAAGATGCGGTTGCCGATCAGCGGACGCAGCGTCTCGTCGATGCTGCCTTCGTGCTCGATGGTCAGGTAGGAGATGCAGCGGCGCGCGTCGAGCCGGTGCGGGGCGAGGATCGCGCCGGTCGGGCAGACCTCGATGCAGCGCACGCAGGTGCCGCAGTGCGCGCTGGCCGGCGGATCGACCGGCAGCGGCAGGTCGACGTAGATCTCGCCGAGGAAGAACCAGGAGCCGCCGTCGCGGTCGATCAGGC
>JAEXTE010000124.1 GCA_023453655.1 Pseudomonadota bacterium | reverse complement strand
CCCTTGCCATTTGCTCCGCACCCCTGCGCGTCTGGCTTTAACCTGGGCGCCAGGCCGCAAAGACCAAGAGCCAAGGATCACGGTTGCACCTGGTCGGGTGATTGCTCGCGTCGCCAAGCATCCCCGTCCTTCGGCTCTTACCCCGCCGCGCGGAACAGCTGGCGCCCGATCGGGCGGCTTGAGCTGCCGGATCGCCGGCCGGGCAACGGGCTGGCCGGCATCATGGGGCAAGCCCTCGCTCGGCAGGTTGCCGGCGGACAGTTCATGGCCGCGCCGGCGTTCATGGCTTCGGGACGTCCAAAGCGGACGCTTGCGTGCTCCTCACTGTCGTCGCATGCTGCGGCCCAACCAATCATTCAAGCCGAACCCCCGTTGCGCCTCGGCCCGGTTCCGGCGCCAGCTGCCGCGAGCCAGCCCGGACTTTGGGAGCCGGTCTCCGCGCGTGACCCGCAGACCGCGCCGCACGTTGTTGACGACCCGGCTGGCGTCCCTCTGCTTCAGCCGAGGTCCGACCTGGAGGACCGATGGAAATTTCGGCTCATCTGCTCAGTGCCGCGGGTGGCCATGCGCTCGAGGTCCGTACTGGCGAGTCGATGCAGCGGCTCGCGGTCGCGGCCAAGGCGGGGGGCCGGGGCAGCGCCGTCAACGGTGGCGAGTTCCTGATGGCCGCCCTGGCGAGCTGCTATTGCAACGATCTCTACCGGGAGGCGGCACGGCTGGGGATCCAGGTCATTGGCTGCGAGGTGGTCGCGTCCGCCCGGTTCAACGGGGTGGGGCTCGCGGCTGACTCGGTCACGTATGCGGCCAGGGTGAATTCGCCGGATGCCCCGGAGCGGATCGACTTGCTGCTGGAGGAAACCGATCGTCTTGCGGAGATCCACAACACGCTCCGGGCTGGCTGTCCGGTCCGGCGGGTGGCCTGGCAAGACGACGCTGGGTAGGCATCTGCCTGGACGGGACTGCAGGCGAGGAAGCTTGGTTCACCCTGTCCGCAACCCCGTCCAGTTCCTTGATCCGCTCTGTCGCCCGTCTTGCGACGTCCGCGTCGCTGGCGCGCCGTCGGCCGGCCGGGTACGACCGCCGCCGATCGCGGACGGGGCGGGCAGTCGCGGGGGATCATCGCCTGAGACCGCGAACGCCTAGACTTGGCGCCATGGATTCGATGACCTTGCTGTACACGATGACCGCACTGCTGCTGCTGGCGGTGGTGTTGCTGGCGGTGCTGGTGCTGCGGCGCCCGGGGCGGGAGCTGGAGCGCGCGCTGCGCGAGGAGCAGCGCGAGGGACGGGGCGAGCTGCGCCAGCAGCTCGACGGGCTGGCGGTGCTGCAGGAGCAACGCAACGACGCCTTCGGCCGGCGGCTGGAAGATCTGTCCACCCGCACCGACCAGCGCCTGGACGTGCTGCGCGAGGCCCTGACCGACGATGCGCGCAAGGCCCGCGGCGAGCACGCCGAACTGCAGCACCGCTTCGAGCTGGCGCTCGGCCAGCGCCTGCACGGCCTGCGCGAGCAGATGGACGCGTTCGGCCAACAGCAGGAGGCGCGCATCCACGCCTTCGGCCAGCAGCAAGCCGAGCTGATCGTTCGTATCGACGCCGGCATGACTGCGCTGCGCCAGTCGCTGGCCGGGGAGCTGGCGCGGGCCCGTTCGGAAACCGGCGAGCAGCAGCAGCGTTTCGCCGAAGGCCTGGGCGCGCGCCTGGCCGAGCTGACCCAGCGCAACGAGCAGCGTATCGGCGAGATGCGCGCCACCCTGGAGCAGCAGCTGCGCAGCCTCCAGGAAGACAACGCAGCCAAGCTGGAGAAGATGCGCGAGACGGTGGACGAGAAGCTGCAGAGCACGCTGACCACGCGCCTGGATTCCTCGTTCAAACTCGTATCCGAGCGGCTGGAGCAGGTGCAGCGCGGGCTGGGCGAGATGCAGCAACTGGCCACCGGCGTGGGCGACCTCAAGCGGGTGCTGACCAACGTCAAGACCCGGGGTACCTGGGGCGAGGTGCAGCTGGACAACATCCTCGAGCAGACGCTGACCGCCGAGCAGTACGCGCGCAGCGTGCGCGTGCGTCCCGACAGTGGCGAGGCGGTGGACTTCGCCGTGCGCCTGCCGGGGCGCAGCGCGGACGACGCGCCGTTGTGGCTGCCGATCGACTGCAAGTTTCCGCGCGAGGACTACGAACACCTGGTCGAAGCCCAGGAACGCGCCGACGTGGACGGGGTGCGCAGCTTTGGCGCGGCGCTCGAGCGGGCGATCCGCACCCAGGCCAGGTCGATCTGCGAGAAGTACATCGTGCCGCCGCACACCACCGATTTCGCGGTGATGTTCCTGCCCACCGAAGGCCTGTACGCCGAGGTGATCCGCCGTCCCGGCCTCACCGATGCGCTGCAGCGCGACCACCGCATCGTGGTGGCCGGGCCGACCACGGTCACGGCCCTGCTCGGCAGCCTGCAGATGGGCTTCCGCACCCTCGCGATCGAGCAGCGTTCGAGCGAGGTGTGGAAGCTGCTGGGCGCGGTGAAGTGCGAATTCGGCAAGTTCGCCGGGGTACTGGAGAAGGCGACTTCGCAGCTGGGCACGGTGCAGAACAGCATCAAGGCCGCGGGCGTGCGCACCCGCGCGATCGAGCGCAGGCTGCGCGGCGTGGAGACGCTCCCGGGTCCGGAAGCTGCCGGCCTGCTGGGCGGTGCGATCGACGAGTCCGAAGAAGCCGACGAGGGCACGGACGCGCAGGACTAGGCGCGGGCGCAGGCATCGACACGCGCGGTGTCCATGGCGCGACGAGCGGCGGTGGCCGGGTCGACTTGTGGCACGGGTCCTGTCCCGACGCCCGGCCGATACTGACGACCTCCACAGCGGAGGAATCGCGCATTCGGATCGGCCTGTGCCTCGTCGTCCTGCTCGCCATCGCGGTATCCCGGCCGTCCCCGGCCGCAGCGGGACCCGAGCGCGAATCCTTCGACCTGCGCGTGCCGGTGGCCCCCGCACCGGTGCCGTCGCAGGGCCGCCTGCGCCTGTTCCACGAGCTGCACCTGACCAGCTTCGCGCGCGAGCCGTTGGCGATCGAGCGGATCGAGGTGCAGGGCGATGACGGCAGGGTGCTCGCCAGCTACGCCGGCGACGCGCTCCGGCGTCGGCTGGTGCCGGCGGTGCCTGCCGCGGAAACCGGAGATGCGCGCCTGCTCGCACCCGGCACGGTGCGCGTGCTGCATGTCGAACTGGAGCTTGCGCCAACGGCGGTGCCGTCCTCGCTGCGGCATATCGTGACCTATGGCGTGGCGGGTGAACCTGCAGACGCGCAGGTCTCGGCCGGTGCAGTCGCGGTCGGCAGCGATGGCGCCATCGTGCTGGGTCCGCCGTTGCGCGGTGGGCCCTGGGCGGCGGTGTTCGATCCGGCCTGGGCGCGTGGACACCGCCGCGTGCACTATGCGCTCGAGGGGCGCGCGACCCTGCCGGGCCGCTTCGCCCTGGACCTGGTCAAACTCGACGCGCAGGGCCGCATCGCCGCCGCGGACCCGGATGTGATCCGGAACGCCTACGGCTACGGCGAACCCGTGCTGGCGGTGGCCGATGCCGATGTGGTCGCCGTGCGCAACGACTACCCGGAAGCCGAACGCATCTCCGGCAACGGGCGCCATCGGCTGTCCGCCGGCAGCGGCAACCATGTGGTGCTGGCGCTGGAGGACGGACGCCACGCCTTCTACGAGCACCTGCGCCCGGGCAGCGTGCGCGTCGCGGTGGGCCAGCGCGTGCGGCGTGGGGAGGTGCTCGGCGAGGTCGGACTGAGCGGCAGCGGTGGCTGGCCGCACCTGCATTTCCACGTCGCCGACGGGCCTTCGCTGCTGGGCGCGGAAGGGCTGCCGTTCGCCTTCGACGCTTTCGAACTGCTGGGGCGCTACGGGGACTTCGAGCAGCTGGGCCAGGCGCCCTGGGAGCCGCAAGGCGCCGGCATGCGGCGCGGGGAACGGCCGCCGGACAACGCCGTGCTGCGCTTTCCCGACTGAGGCCTGCGAGGCGTCAGGGCGTGGGCGACAGCGGAACGATCGGCATCACGTCGACTGGCACGGTCGGGTGGGCTTCGTCGTCGCGCAGGTAGTCCGGCAGCTCCTCGTCCTCTTCGCTGCGACGGTCGGCCTGGATCTGGTAGTTGCGGCGCTGCATCCAGGCATCGCGCACCAGCGCGTACTCGTCGGCCGCGCCCTGGCGCATGGCGTCGACGGCGAACAGCTGGGTGCGCAGGTCGACCAGCTGCAGGCCCTGCAGGAAATAGCGGGTGCCGTCGTCCTCGATCTGGCGCGTCGGCGACAGCGGCGCGTCTCCGACCAGTCCGAAGGTATCGCGCAGGGTGCGGGGGCCGAACAGCGGCAGCTCGACATAGCGCGAGTTCTTCCAGCCCCACACGCCCAGCGTCTGGCCGAAGTCCTCGCTGCGGTTGGGGATGTTGACCGCAGTGGCGGGATCGAAGATGCCGCCGATGCCGATGGTGGCGTTGAGCAGGAAGCGGCCGAGCGACTGGCCGGCCTGGCCCGGGCGCCCCTGCAGCAGCGCATTGAGCGCACTCACCGGCTGGCCGAGGTTGTTGAAGAAGTTGCCCACGCCCAGCCGCACCGGCCGCGGCACCACCTTCATGTAGGCGCGCGCCAGCGGCGTGGCGATGGTGCGGTCCACGGCGTTGTTGAAGCGGTGCACCTTGCGGTTCCACTTCTCCCAGGGGTCGTAGCTGCCGGGCAGCTGCGCCGGCGCCGGCAGGCTGGGATCGGCGACCGGATCGTACGGCGCGCCGTAAATGGCGGCGTAGTCGAGTTCGGCCTCGGTGGGCGCGGTGGCGGCCACGCCGGCTTGCGCGGCATCGGCAGTGGGCTGCCCGGCCGCCAGGTCACTGGCCTGCGTAGCGGCTTCCGCCGTCTCCAGCGCAGGATCGATGGCAGCGGCGGCCGTGGTGTCGACCGCCGGCACGGCGGACGTGTCCACAGCGGGAGGCGCCACTGCCGGAGCCTCGGCCGCGGACGGACGAGCGCCGCCGCCGCTGGCGCAGGCGACCAGCAGCAGGGTCGGGAGCAGGAGCAGGCACAGGCGCGGCAGCGTGCGCAGGGAGACACTCATGGATGCGGTCCGTCGGATGCGCTGCGCGGACTTCATGCCCGCGCGAATGTGAGGGTGGGGGAGAGCCGGTAGGCGCGGCGCAGGCCGTCGAGGCCTGGCGGATCGCCGACCACCGGCACGCCGCCGCCACGTTGCGCCAGTTCCACCAGCAGGGCAAGGCCCGCACTGTCCACGGAGGTGACCGCCGACAGATCGAAGCGTTCCACGCCCGGCGCCTGGGCCAGTGCGGCCGGCCAGAGCGCGGCCACCGCTTCGCGCACGAGCGCGCCGGCGAACGCCAGCGTGGTCCCGTCGCGACGCAGGGTGGCCGCCTGTGCCATCAGTTGCTGCCGGCCTCGGCCGAGAGCTGGCCGCTGCGCAGTTCCTTGGTGACCTGCGCGATCGACTTGCGCTGCAGCTCGGCGTCGAACTGCTGGCGGAAGGTCTGCACGAACGACACGCCTTCGACCATCACGTCGAACACGCGCCAGCCGCTGCCGGCGCGGCGCATCAGGTAGTCCACCGGGATCGGCTCGCCGCCCTGGCGCAGCAGTTCGCTGGAGACCTTGACGCCGAGGTTGCGCGGCAACGCGGTCTCGGACTTGATCCGCACGCGCAGGCGGGTGTTGAAATCGATCAGCGAGGAGCCGTAGCGGCGCATCAGGTTGTCGGCCAGCGCGTCGCCGAAGGCCTTCACGTCGGCATCGGAGGCGCCCCGGCCGTGCCGGCCCAGCACCTGGCGGGCCGCGTAGTCGCGGTCGAACATGGTGTCGAATTC
Organism: Pseudomonadota bacterium; assembly: GCA_023453655.1. Taxonomy (GTDB): domain Bacteria; phylum Pseudomonadota; class Gammaproteobacteria; order Xanthomonadales; family Xanthomonadaceae; genus Luteimonas; species Luteimonas composti. Next base: position 1,847 of record JAEXTE010000124.1, on the reverse strand, counting down.
GCTGCTGACGAACCGCTGCAGGGCGGCGCGGTCGCGGGTGAACTCGGCGCGGCGCGACTCCAGCGTTTCCAGGACGCGCCGGGTGTTCTGCAGCACCAGCTCGCTGGGCGAGCCCTGCATGGTGGCGGGCGCCGCGGGCGCGGACTGTGCCTGGGCGAAGGACAGGGCGGGCGCGGCGGCGAGCAGGGTCGCGGCCAGGCCCAGTGCGAGGGCGTTGCGGGGGATGCGGATCATGGGGTCGTTCCTTCTTCCGGAGCGGACGGCGCGGCGGGCGCGGGCTGCGCATCACCGGGCGCGGCATTGTCGCCGCCGCCGCTGAACATGTACTTGCCGACCATCTGGATCAGGTCCACGGCCGGCGTGGTGAACACCAGTTCCTCGCCCGGCTTGAACACCTCCATGTCGCCGCCGGGCTGCAGCCCGACATAGCTTTCGCCGAGCAGGCCGCCGGTGAGGATGCCGGCCGAGGTGTCGATCGGGATCTCGTTGAAGCGCTCGTCGATGGCGAGGGTGACGATGGAGTCGAACTTGACCGGATCGAGGTCGATCTTCGACACCCGGCCGATGGTGACGCCGCCGATCTTGACCGGTGCGTTGGGCCGCAGCTGGCCGATCTGGGTGAAGCGCGCGGTCAGCTCGTAAGTGTCGCCGGACAAGCCGAAGCGGCCGTTGGTGGAGGCGATGGCCAGCACCAGCAGCGAGGCCAGCGCCAGGACCAGGAAGGCGCCGACGGCGAATTCGAGACGGGGGCCACGGGTAGCCATTGGATCACCTCGTCGCCGCGCGATGCGGCGGATTGCGTGTTGCGGAAAAGACGGCGGGCAAGCGGTTGCGGTGCATGCGGCTCACCGGAACAGGAAGGCCGACAGCACGAAGTTGAACATCAGCACCAGCAGCGAGGCGTTGACCACCGCGCGCGTGGTGGCCACCGAGGTGCCCTCGATGGTGGGTTCGGCGTGGTAGCCCACGTACGAGGCGACCAGCGCCGCGGTACCACCGAACACCGCCGCCTTGACGAAGGCCGGCACGAAGTCGCCGTGGAAATCCACCGCGTCCTTCATGATCTGCCAGAAGCTGCCGTTGTCGATGCCCAGCACCTGCACCGCCTGGAACCAGCTGGCGGCGATGGCGAAGCTGGCGAAGAACCCCACCAGCAGCGGCACGGTCAGCACCGCCGCCCAGAAGCGCGGCGCGACCGCCTTGCCGACCGGATCGATCGCCATCAGGCCGAGCGCGGTGATCTGGTCGGTGGCGCGCATCAGGCCGAGTTCGGCGGCGATCGAGGAACCGGCGCGACCGACGAACAGCAGCGCGGTCAGCACCGGCGCCAGTTCGCGGTACAGGCCCAGGCCGATCAGCACGCTGACCTGGTTGGAGGCGCCGTAGGTCTCGAGCGCGCGGAAGCCGAGCAGGGTGAGCGACAGGCCGACGAAGGCGCCGCCGACCGCGATGATCGGCAGCGAGCGCGCGCCGATCTTGTAGATCTCGCGGGTGAGTTCGGCGAAGAAGTCGGCGGTCGGCCTAGAGGCGCGCAGCACCGAGAGCGAGAACAGGCCGGCGCGGCCGACCGAGCGCAGGGCGGAGGCGAGCGGCATCAGCGGGTGCTCCGGCGGAACGTGGCGGCCGATGCACCCCCACCCCAGCCCTCCCCCGCGCAGCGGGGGAGGGAGCAAAGGCGCATCCCGCTCCCCCGCCGCTGCTCGGTGGAGCGAAGACGGGGCCCCGGCCCCCGCTTGTCGGCCATGGAGCGAAGGCGCATCGCGCCTCCCCACCGCTGCCTGGTGGAACCAAAGCTGGGCGTCGGCCTCCGCTTGTCGGCCGTGGAGCGAAGGTGCATCTCCTCCCCC
>JAEXTE010000069.1 GCA_023453655.1 Pseudomonadota bacterium | reverse complement strand
CGCCGTGGCCGTAGCGGTCGGCGAGTTCGCGGGTGTAGTCGTCGCCGCGGGCTTCGGCGCCGCTGTCCTCCAGCCAGGAGGATTCCCGCCTGCGCGCGCGTTCACGTGGGTCACGGTCAGCCATCGTTCGCTCCAGTCGTGGGGGTAGGGCGATGCTGCCTGCCCGCGCGTGGGTGCCGCGCATGGGCCGCGTCGAAATTCCGTTCGCGACGCGCGAGCGGCGCGTCGTCGCCACGACCGGCCGCTTCCCTCGCCAAGGCCCATGTCCTATCGTGCAGCTCCCGTCACCCTTGGAGCCACGATGATCCAGCGCATCGACGCCGGCCCGCGCATGTCCGAAGCCAGCATCCACAACGGCGTGGTCTACCTCGCCGGGCAGGTCCCGGAAACCGACGGCGCGGACATCGAGACCCAGACGCGCGAGGTGCTGGAGGCCATCGACGCGCTGCTGGCGCAGGCCGGCAGCGACAAGACCCGGATCCTGCGCGCGCAGATCTACCTGGCCGACATCGCCGATTTCGACGGCATGAACCGCGCCTGGGATGCCTGGGTCGCGGCGGGGCAGGCGCCCTCGCGCGCCACCGTCGAGGCCCGGCTCGCCCGGCCCGAATGGAAGGTCGAGATCGTGGTGACCGCGGCGGTCTGAGCAGCCCGCGCCGCGACGCTTTGCCGGGCGTGGCGGCAGCGGGGCGACCCCGACTTCCGCCATGGGCGCGGGCTTCGGCAGCGGTGTAGAACGGCGGGCACATCCCTGGGGAACCCGCCATGCAGACCACCCGTCGCAACCTGTTCAAGCTCGGCGCGCTCGCCGCCGCGTCCACCGCGCTGCCGTCGCTGGCCATGGCCGCGGGCGAGGCCACGGTGGAGCGCGCCGCAAAACCGCTGCGCATCCTGATCCTGGGCGGCACCGGCTTCACCGGCCCGTTCCAGGTGCGGTATGCGCTGGCGCGCGGGCACAAGGTCACGCTGTTCAATCGCGGACGCAGCCCGTCGCCGGAGTGGGACGACGAGGTCGAGCAGCTGCACGGCGATCGCAATACCGGGGACCTCAAGGCGCTCGAAGGGCGCGAGTGGGACGTGTGCATCGACAATCCCACGTCATTGCCGTTCTGGGTGCGCGATGCCGGCCGCGTGCTGAAGGGGCGCGTCGGCCACTACCTGTTCGTGTCGACGATCTCGGTCTATGCGGACGGTTCCCGGCCGGGCATCACCGAAGACGCGCCGCTGGCGCCATACGGCGGCCGCGATGCCATGGCCGAAACGCGTGAGACCCTGATCGCCGACATGGGCAACCTCTACGGTCCGCTGAAGGCACTCAGCGAGGCGGAAGCGCGCAAGCAGTTCGGCGCGAACACCACCATCGTGCGCCCCGGCTACATCGTCGGTCCGCGAGACCAGACCGACCGCTTCACGTACTGGCCGCACCGTATCGCGCAGGGTGGGGAGATCCTGGTGCCGGGCGACGGCACCGACCCGGTGCAGATCATCGACGGCCGCGACCTGGGCGAATGGATGATCCGCCTGGCCGAGAACGGCACCACCGGCACTTTCAACGCCTGCGGGCCGGACTACACGCTCACCACGGACGCGATGGTCCACGGCTGCCATGCGGTGACCGGGGGGCCGGCGAGTTTCACCCACGTGCCGGCCGATTTCCTCGAATCGCAGGAGGTGGGCTTCCCCATCTGGGTGTCGCGCCGGCACCCGCAGTTCGGTGGCTATGGCGCGGTGAGCAACGCCCGCGCAATCGAAGCCGGGCTGATCTTCCGCCCGCTCGCCACCACCGTCGCGGATCTGCTGGAGTGGTTCCGCTCGCTGCCGCCCGAGCGCCAGGCCAGGCTGGAAGCGGGGCCGAGCCGCGAGCAGGAGGCGCGGATCCTGCAGGCCTGGAATGCCAGGGCCGGCGGCTGAGCAGACCGGCGCGCCACAAAAAGGACTGCCGCCCTGGCGGCGGCAGTCCCAAGAAGATCCATCGGCCCTCGAATCAGGGCAGCACGCGTTCGCAGCGTTTTTCGACCACGCGCTCGCCCTTGCGCTCCTGCACGTCGCCCTGGATGTTCCGTCCCAGCGCGCCGCCCGCCACCGCGCCGCCCACGGTCGCCAGGTCACGGCCGCGACCGCTGCCGACCTGGCTGCCGAGCAGGCCGCCCACCACCGCGCCGACGGCGGTACCCGCGATCCGGTTCGGATCGCCCTGCGCGCGATGCGTCTCGACCTCTTCGCAAACCACACGGGTGCCGTCGCTGAAGCGGAGACCTTCATCCTCGGGACCGTAGATCTGCGCCTGCGCCAGCGGCGCTGCGGCCAGGGCAAGGGTCGCGACCGCGATGCCGTGAATCCGTTTCATCTCAACCTCCGTCTGTTCTCGGTAGGGCGATGCTCGCGATCCAGGCGAAAAACCACGGTGAAACCGGGGGCTTTCGCCGATCGCGATTCAGTCGGCGGACATGCCCTCACGCACGCTGCACAGGCCGCACGCAGGATGCGGAACGATGAAGCCAAGCGC
>JAEXTE010000447.1 GCA_023453655.1 Pseudomonadota bacterium | reverse complement strand
GACATGTGCCGCGGCCCGCACGTGCCGAACACGAAGTTCCTCAAGGCCTTCAAGCTCACCCGCATTTCCGGCGCCTACTGGCGCGGCGACTCGAAGAACGAGCAGCTGCAGCGCATCTACGGCACCGCCTGGGCCGACGAGAAACAGCTCAAGGCCTACATCCAGCGCATCGAGGAAGCCGAGAAGCGCGACCACCGCCGCATCGGCAAGCAGCAGGACCTGTTCCACCTGCAGGAAGAGGCCCCGGGCCTGGTGTTCTGGCACCCCAAGGGCTGGAGCGTGTGGCAGGTGGTGGAGCAGTACATGCGCCGCGTGTACCGCGAGACCGGCTACGGCGAGGTGCGCTGCCCGCAGATCCTGGACGTGAGCCTGTGGAAGAAGTCCGGCCACTGGGACAACTACCAGGACAACATGTTCTTCACCGAGTCCGAGAAGCGGACCTACGCGGTGAAGCCGATGAACTGCCCGGGCCACGTGCAGATCTTCAACCAGGGGCTGCACAGCTACCGCGACCTGCCGATCCGCTACGGCGAGTTCGGGTCCTGCCATCGCAACGAGCCGTCCGGCGCGCTGCACGGCATCCTGCGCGTGCGCGGTTTCACCCAGGACGACGGCCACGTGTTCTGCACCGAGGAGCAGATCGAGTCCGAGGTGCGCGCGTTCCACGCCCAGGCGCTGAAGGTCTATGCCGACTTCGGCTTCGACGATATCCAGATCAAGATCGCTCTGCGCCCGGACAACCGCCTCGGCGACGACGCCACCTGGGACAAGGCCGAGGACGCCCTGCGTTCGGCCTTGCGCGCCTCCGGCGTGGAGTGGCAGGAGCTGCCGGGCGAGGGCGCCTTCTACGGCCCCAAGATCGAGTACCACCTCAAGGACGCCATCGGCCGCACCTGGCAGCTGGGCACCATGCAGGTGGACTTCATGATGCCCGGGCGCCTGGGCGCCGAGTACGTGGACGAGCACAGCCAGCGCAGGCACCCGGTGATGCTGCACCGGGCGATCGTGGGCTCCATGGAGCGCTTCATCGGCATCCTGATCGAGCACCATGCCGGCCAGTTCCCGGCCTGGCTGGCCCCGGTCCAGGCGGTGGTGATGAACATCACCGACGCCCAGGCCGACGCCGTTGTGGAGGTGGCCAAGTTCCTGAATTCAAAGGGTTTGCGGGTCGAGTCCGACCTGCGCAACGAGAAGGTCGGCTACAAGATCCGCGAGCACACCCTGCAGCGTGTCCCCTACCTGCTGGTGGTGGGCGAGCGCGAGAAGGAGGCCGGCGCGGTGGCGGTCCGCACCCGCTCGGGCGAGGACCTGGGCAGCATGCCGATGGCGGCCTTTGCCGAACGCCTGCTGTCGGAAAACCGCGGCTGACGGTTGTATCGCGGCCCGAATCCGTTAAAAATCCGTACCTACGGCCCTGGCGGGCGCCGTTGAGCGTGCCCGCCTTCCCCTTTCCGGAGACGCAGTATTAGCACCCAGGACAAGCAGAATCGACGCAACAACGAGATCCGCGTGCCGCGCGTGCGCGTGATCGGGTCCGACGGCGAGATGGTCGGCGTGTTGTCGCGCGACGAAGCCTTGAAGATGGCCGAGGATGAAGGCCTCGACCTGGTCGAGATCCAGCCCAACGCGGATCCGCCGGTCTGCAAGATCATGGACTTCGGCAAGTTCAAGTTCGAGATGCAGAAGAAGGCCAACGAGGCCAAGAACAAGTCCACGCAGGGCGAGATCAAGGAAGAGAAGTTCCGCCCCGTCACCGACGAGGGCGACTACCAGATCAAGCTGCGCAAGATGCGCGAGTTCCTCGAGGAAGGGGACAAGATCAAGGTCAACATCCGCTTCCGTGGCCGCGAGATGAGCCACCAGGAGCTCGGCCGCGAGATGGCCGCGCGGATCGAGGCCGACCTCGGCGAGGACATCGTCATCGAATCGCGCCCGCGTCTGGAGGGGCGGCAGATGGTGATGATGATCGCGCCCAAGAAGAAGTGAGCTCACGCGCCGAAGCGTGAGGCGACCCGTTCCCCTCTGCCCGTTACGGGGGAGGGTGGAGGGTGGAGGGTGGGGAGCGCGCCGCCAGGCGCGCTTCGCTTTTGCGGCGGCGGCGTCGCCTCCGCGGCGCTGTGCCAGCTTCCCCTGCATCGGGGGCAAAGACGTCCGGATTGCGCTGGAAACCCCCAGCGGGCATAATGCCCGGCTCCGGTTCGTCCGGAGGCTGTACGCACCACTTTGGACCTGCCCTGATTCCCTGCGGGATCAGCGGCTTACAAACCGGCCAGGCAGGATGGAAAGCGTGCCCGCGGATGCGGGCGCCGCCCGGGCCAGTACTAGAAACGACCCCAGGACCCGCAATGTCTAAGATCAAGATCAAGACGCATCGCGGCGCGGCCAAGCGCTTCCGGAAGACCGCTTCCGGCAAGTACAAGGCCGGCCACGCCAACACCAGCCACATCCTCACCAAGAAGGCGACCAAGCGGAAGCGCAACCTGCGGCAGACGAACCATGTTCGTGCCGAGGACGCGGGCCGTCTGGACCGCATGCTTCCGTATCTCTGAGGAGGGCTGAACAATGGCACGAGTCAAGCGTGGCGTGCAGGCGCGCCGCCGTCACAAGAAGGTCATCGGCCGCGCGAAGGGCTATTACAACGCCCGCCGCAAGGTCTTCCGCGTCGCCAAGCAGGCCGTCATCAAGGCCGAGCAGTACGCGTACATCGGCCGCAAGCAGAAGAAGCGCAATTTCCGCACCCTGTGGATCGCGCGCATCAACGCTGCCGCCCGCCTCAACGGCATGAGCTACAGCCGCTTCATGAACGGCCTGCTCAAGGCCGGCATCACCCTGGACCGCAAGGTGCTGGCGGACATCGCCGTGCACGACGCGGCCGGGTTTACGGCCCTGACCGAGAAGGCGAAGGGCGCGCTCGCGGCGTAATGCACGTGTCCCGTCGCAGCCGCCGGCGCGTGCGCGGGCGGTTGCCGGGAGACAAGCTGGGTACACGCATGGGGAAGGGCGCAAGTCCTTCCCCATTCGTTTTTCAGGGGTCCGTTCTTCCCGGGCAAGCCTCCTCCCCCAGGGCGGCGAGGCGCGCCCGGCGCGAGGCGGCACCGTCCCGGACCGGCTCCGGACCATAGGAAGCTTTCGATGAGCGACATCGAATCACTGTCCCGCCAGGCGCTGGCCGACATCGCCGCGGCTCCCACCGCCGAGGCGATCGAAGCGCTGCGCGTCGCCCTGCTGGGCAAGAGCGGCAGCATCACCTCGCAGCTCAAGTCGCTGGGCGCGCTGCCGCCCGACCAGCGCAAGGCCACGGGCGAGGCGATCAACCGCGCGCGCGACGCGGTCGGTCAGGCGCTGTCGGCGCGCAAGGCCGCGCTGGAAGACGCCGAACTCGACGCGCGCCTGGCCGGCGAGTCCATCGACGTGACCCTGCCGGGGCGCGATGGCGGCCGCGGCGGCGTGCATCCGGTCAGCCGCACCATGCAGCGCATGGCCGACATCTTCGGCCGACTGGGCTACGACCTGGCCGACGGCCCGGAGATCGAGGACGACTGGCACAACTTCGAGGCGCTGAACTTTCCGCCGCACCATCCGGCGCGCGCGATGCACGACACCTTCTACTTCGGCGACGGCCGCCTGCTGCGCACCCACACCTCGGGCGTGCAGGTGCGCTACATGGGCCAGCACGCGCCGCCGCTGCGCATGATCGCGCTGGGCAAGGTGTACCGCTCCGATTCGGACCAGACCCACTCGCCGATGTTCCACCAGTGCGAGGGCCTGCTGGTGGACGAGCACTCCACCTTCGCCGACCTCAAGGGCACGCTGGCGGAGTTCGTGCGCGCCTTCTTCGAGCGCGACTTCGAGATGCGCTTCCGTCCGAGCTACTTCCCGTTCGTGGAGCCCGGCGCCGAGGTCGACATCGCCTGGCAGCGCCCCGACGGCAGCACCCGCTGGCTCGAGGTGCTGGGCTGCGGCATGGTGCATCCGAACGTGCTGCGCGCGGTCGGCATCGATCCGGAGCGCTACACCGGCTTCGCCTTCGGCATGGGCGTCGAACGCCTTGCGATGCTGCGCTACGGCGTCGACGACCTGCGCGCGTTCTTCGACAACGACCTGCGGTTCCTCAGGCAGTTCGCCTGAGGGATGTGACTGGTGATTCGTGATTGGTGATTCGCAGAAGCGGATTGCCGTCGCGGTCTCCGGTCGCCTGCTGGCGCTGTTTCGAATCACGTATCACCAATCACGAATCACGGATTTCAATCCATGAAATTCAGCGAAAACTGGCTGCGCCAGCACGTGCCCACCGACGCCACGCGCGAGCGACTGGCCGAGGTCCTGACCGCGATCGGCCTCGAGGTCGAAGACGTGGCGCCGCTGGGCGAGGCGCTCGACGGCCTGGTGGTGGCGCGCATCGTCTCGGCCGAGCGGCATCCCGAGGCCGACCGCCTGCAGGTGTGCCAGGTCGACGCCGGCCACGGGGAGCCGTTGCAGATCGTGTGCGGCGCGCCGAACGCGCGCGCTGGCCTGGTCGCGCCGCTGGCCACCATCGGCACCCGGATCGGTGAGCTCACGATCAAGGCCGCGAAGCTGCGCGGGGTCGAGTCCAACGGCATGCTGTGCTCGGCGAAGGAGCTGGGCATCGATGCCGATGCCTCGGGCCTGCTGGAACTGCCAGGCGACGCGCCGGTCGGCGCGCCGCTGGCCGGGTACCTGGGCCTTCCCGACGCCAGCATCGAGATCAAGCTCACGCCCAACCGCGCCGACTGCTTCAGCGTGCGTGGCATCGCCTTCGACGTGGCGGCCGCCACCGGGGGCGAAGTGACGCCGTTCGAGGCTTCGCCGGTGCCGGCGGTGATCGAGGCCGCGCTGCCGGTGGAGCTCCATGCCGGCGCCGACGCGCCGCGCTACCTCGGCCGCGTGATCGAGGGCGTGGACGCCGCGACGCCCACGCCGGTCTGGATGGCCGAGCGCCTGCGCCGCAGCGGCGTGCGCCCGGTGAACCTGCTGGTGGACGTCACCCAGTACGTGATGCTCGAGTTGGGCCAGCCCATGCACGCCTTCGACCGCGACCTGCTGCACGGACCGGTGGGCGTGCGCCGTGCGCGCGCGGGCGAAACGCTGAAGCTGCTCGACGGTCGCGACGTCGCGCTGGACGACGAGTTCCTCGCGATCACCGACGCCGACCGCGTGGTCGCGCTGGCGGGCGTGATGGGTGGATTCGGTACCCGGGTCACCGACGCCACCCGCAACGTGTTCCTGGAATCGGCGCACTTCGCGCCGGCGGCGATCATCGGCCGCAGCCGGCGCCTGGGCATGCATACCGACGCTGCGCACCGCTTCGAGCGCGGCGTGGATCCGGCATTGCCGCGCGCCGCGATCGAACTGGCCACGCGCCTGGTGCTCGACATCGCCGGCGGCCAGCCCGGCCCGGTGGTCGAGGCGTCGCTGGAGGCGCACCTGCCGCAGCCGCAGCCGATCGCGCTGCGCCGCGCGCGCCTGGCGCGCGTGCTGGGCCTGGGGGTGCCGGACGCGGAGGTGGCGCGGATCCTTCGTGCGCTGGGCATGGAGGTCTCGGCCACCGATGCGGGCTGGCGCGTGCTGCCGCCCAGCCGCCGTTTCGACATCGCCATCGAGGAAGACCTGATCGAGGAGGTCGCGCGCATCCACGGCTACGACGCGATCCCGACCACGCTGCCCGGCGGCGCGTCGCGCATCGCCGTGCCCAGCGAGACGCGCGTGGGCGAGGACGAGCTGCGCGCGCAGATGGTGGCGCGCGGCTACTTCGAGGCGGTGAACTTCGCCTTCGTCGACCAGTCGCTGCTGCAGGCCTGGCAGGCCGATGCCGGCGGCGTGGCCCTGGCCAACCCGCTCAGCGCCGAGCTGGGCGTGATGCGCACGCGCCTGCTGCCCGGCCTGGTGGCCGCGGCGGCGCGCAACCTCGCGCGCCAGCAGTCGCGCGTCCGGCTGTTCGAGCTGGGCAAGGTGTTCGACCTGGCCGCGCAGGGCGAGGCCCCGGTGGAGACCGCGCGCCTGGCCGCTGTGATCCAGGGCGGCGCCCAGGCCGAGCAGTGGGGCGCCAGTGCGCGTCCGGCAGATTTCCACGACCTCAAGGGCGATCTCGAGAGCCTGGCCGCCTGTGCCGGCGCCCGCCTGGAGTTCCGTCCCGCCAGCGCGCCGCACGGCCATCCGGGCCGCAGCGCCGAGGTCGTACGCGTGGATGGCGAGGGCCCGGTGACGCTGGGCTGGATCGGCGAACTGCATCCGCGGCTGGTGCGCGCGCTGGACCTGGAGGGCACGCTGCTGGCCTTCGAGCTCGACCTGGAGCCGCTGCGCCGCCGCAGCGTGCCGCGGGCCGCCGCGCTCTCTCGCTTCCCGTCGGTGCGTCGCGACCTGGCCTTCGTCGCGCCGGAGGGCGTGCCCTGGGCGGCGCTGGAAGACAGCATCCGACAGGCCGCCGGTCCGCTGCTGGCCGAACTGCGGTTGTTCGACCGTTATGTCGGAAAGGGGGTCGATCCAGGATTCAGAAGTCTCGCAACCGGCTTGATTCTTCAAGACAATTCGCGCACTCTCACCGAGAGCGACGTGGATGTCGTGGTGGCTGCGGTCATCGCCGCGCTGCAGCAGGAGCATGGCGCCAGGATCAGAGGCTGACGTAGTACTCGGGGGAAAGGCGTGGCGTTGACGAAGGCGGAAATGGCCGAAAAGCTCTACGAGGAAGTCGGGCTCAACAAGCGCGAGGCGAAGGAATTCGTCGACGCGTTCTTCGGCGTGTTGCGTGAGGGCCTCGAGCAGGGGCGCCAGGTGAAGCTGTCGGGTTTCGGCAATTTCGACCTGCGCCGCAAGAACGAGCGCCCCGGCCGCAACCCCAAGACCGGCGAGGAGATCCCGATCTCCGCGCGCACCGTGGTCACCTTCCGTCCGGGCCAGAAGCTCAAGGAACGCGTCGAAACCTACACCGGGCCGCGCGATGCTTGATCCGGGCAGCAACCGCGAACTTCCGCCGATCCCGGCCAAGCGCTACTTCACCATTGGCGAGGTCAGCGAGCTGTGCGACGTCAAGCCGCACGTGCTGCGCTACTGGGAGACCGAGTTCCCCAGCCTCAAGCCGGTCAAGCGCCGCGGCAACCGCCGCTATTACCAGCGCCACGACGTGCTGATGGTGCGCCAGATCCGCGGCCTGCTCTACGAGCAGGGCTACACGATCGGCGGCGCGCGCCTGCGCCTGGAAGGCGAGGGCGCGAAGCAGGAATCGGCGATGAGCAGCCAGATCGTGCGCCAGGTGCGCATGGAACTGGAGGAGATCCTGGCGCTGCTCAAGCGCTGAAGCCTCACGCCGGCCGGATCGGGGCACGGATTCAGACCCCTTGCCCGCCGTGTCGCGTATAATCGCCACCCAACCCGGGGTATAGCGCAGCCTGGTAGCGCACTTGTCTGGGGGACAAGTGGTCGTCGGTTCGAATCCGGCTACCCCGACCAACTTAGCGTCACGGGTTCTCCCCGGAACCCCGCAGAGCCCCGGAACCCCCGGGGCTTTTTCGTATGCGACGTCTGGCTCACACATGGGCGGAGCGCTGCAGGCGAACTGCGCGGATCGCCTCCTGGATGCACCGCCACCGAATCAGCTCGACGCGGTCGCGGGACATCGAACGCGGCCTCTCGCCGCGTGCCGGCGCCGGGCGGGAGGGCTGCGACGCTCGGGCCCGCGGCAGCGCGGCTCAGCGGCCGGCAGAACGCCCGCGCCTGGTGTCGCCGTGC
>JAEXTE010000309.1 GCA_023453655.1 Pseudomonadota bacterium | reverse complement strand
TGGCGCGCTCGTGCAGCGGCACGCCGAGCTTGTCGTAGGTGTCCAGCAGTTCCTTCGGCACTTCGTCGAAGGACTTGTACTTCGGGCCCTTGGGCGCCGAGTAGTAGCTGATCGCCTGGAAATCGATCGGCGCGATCTTCAGCTTGGCCCAGTGCGGCACCGGCATGGTCAGCCAGTGGCGGTAGGCGGCCAGCCGCCACTCGGTCATCCACGCCGGCTCGCCTTTCTTGGCCGACAGGGCGCGGACGACGTCCTCGTCCAGGCCCGGCGGCAGCGAGTCGGACTCGATGTCGGTGACGAAGCCGGCGTCGTAGCGGCGACCGAGCTGTTCGTGGATTTCCCGGTTGGCGACGGGGGCGTCTTCGAGTTGGGTGGCCATATGGCTGCCTGTACGGTTATGCGTTGGCCAGGCGCGCGTCGATGCGCCGGCCGGAAGATTGGGGGGAGGGGGCGGGCACCGGGCCGTCGCCGAGCATCTGGGCCAGGCTGACGTCGCGCAGCGCGGCGTGGACCACGTCGTTGATCCGGCGCCAGTTGCCGCGCACGCCGCAGTGGCCGGAAATGCCGCACTCGCCGTGGTCGAGGCTGCACTCGGTCATCGCCAGCGGGCCTTCCATCGCCTCGACGATCTCGACCAGGCTGATCGCCGAGGCCGGACGCGCCAGCCGGTAGCCGCCGCGGGCGCCGCGGAAGCCCTCGACCAGGCCAGCCTGGGCCAGCGGCTTGAGCAGCTTGCTCACCGTGGGCACCTCCAGGCCTGCGCGCTCGGCCAGCTCGCTCGCGCTCAGCACGTCGGCCGGCCGTGCGGCGAGCACGGTCAGCACCACGGTGGCGTAGTCGGTGAGCTTGGTGACGCGCAGCATTCCGGTCCTGGCCCTGAAATGGGGACCAAAATTGTACGCTTTGGCGCGGCCCGGCTCAAACCCCGGACTGCTGGATGTTCAGGAGTGACGGCTGTCAGGATCCGGCGCTGACAGCCGCGACTGCCGCGCCCGGCCTGCCTGCGCGAAGCTGGCGCTGTCCGCCGGGGACGCGAAGGAGACGGAAACATGCAGACGATCCAGGGCCATGCCGCCACGGCGGCGCACGATGGCCGCCTGTTCAGGGCGGCACTGGTGGTTGGCGCGGTGTTCCTGCTGTGGCGGGCGGCCCGCGGGCTCAAGGGCGCCGCCTGGAGCGCGTTCGCCTTGGCCTTGGCTTCGCGCTGGACCGGCCTCTGGCCGTGGTGAACCGACGGCTGGCGCTCAGCCCTCCGGCAGGACGAGTCCGAAGTAGGGCGGCGGCGGCGTCTGGCCGGGCGGCAGCGCGGCGGTCGCGGGCTCGCCGGCAGGGCCGAGCGAGCGGATGAAGCGGTAGATCGCGCGCCGGTCCTGCTCGCGCATCTGCCGCAGCATGAAATCGGGCATCGGCGGGCGGGTGTGCAGGTTGGCGCTGTAGGTGAGCCACTCGGACTCGCCGAGCGCGCCGAGGCTCAGCCGCAGGTTGGTGGGGTAGGTGGTGCCCCAGGGGCCGGAGTAGCCCAGCGGCGAACCGGTCAGCCATTCGGCCTGGGGCATCTCCCCGGCGCGCTCGACGTAGCCGGCGGTGTGGCAGTCGTTGCAGCCGCCGATGCGCACCAGGTATTCGCCTTCGGCGACGAGGGGATCGACCGCCGCGGCGGGCGTCCCGGGAGCGGCGGGGGCGGCGGCGCTGTTTTGGCAGCCGCCGGCGGCGATGGCGGTGGTCAGGGCAAGCAGCAGGAGCGGAAACGGGCGCATGGGCGGGCAGGGCTGTGGATGTGCGCATTCCAACGACGCGCGGCGCGCCGACAGGACGCGCCAGGCGCGTGCCGGCCCGTCGGTCATGGTGACCTCCGGCACCCGCGGCGGAGCGGGCGCACGGGTGCACCGTGCCGCTCGTGCCACAATGCCGGTCCCACCGCTCCACGACCCTGTCCCCGAGATGCCCAACAAGAAGATCGAAGCCCGCCTCTCCCCGATCCATGGCAACGGCGTATTCGCCACCGAGCTGATCAGGAAGGGGGAGCGCATCATCCGTTACCAGGGCACGCTGCGGACCCATGCCGAGGTGGACGAGGAATATGGGGAGGAGGACGAGGACGGCCACACCTTCCTGTTCACGCTCAACGACGAGTACGTGATCGATGCCAACAAGCGCGGCAACGTCGCGCGCTGGATCAACCACAGCTGCGATCCGAACTGCGAGTCGGAGGTGGAAGAGGATCCCAAGGACCGGTGCGAGAAGGACAAGGTGTTCATCCACGCGATCCGCGACATCAAGCCGGGCGAGGAACTCACCTACAACTACGGCATCACCCTGGACGAGCCGCACACCCCGAAGCTGAAGAAGCTGTGGGGCTGCCGCTGCGGCTCGAAGAAGTGCACCGGGACGATGCTGCAGCCCAAGCGCAAGCGCTGATCCGCCGGGCCGGGATGCGGCCGGCAGCGAAAAGGTTGCCATGACCGATGGGACGCGCCGGCGGCGGCGCGCATTCCTAGCCTGTGCGCCACGGAGAAGGGCGGGGGTGGCATGGCGCGGCGCAGGGACTGGCGGTGGTGGCTCCTGGTGCTGGCCGCGTTCGGCGCGCCGGCGGCGGCGGTCGAGATCGACGGCCGCATCGAGCCGGACGAATGGGCCGGCGCGCGCCAGGTCGCCGATTTCCGCAAGGTCCAGCCGCTGACCGGCGAACCCGGTTCACTGCGCACCGAAGCCTGGATCCTGGCCACCCCCGAGGGCCTGGCCGTCGCCTTCCGCAATACCCAGCCGCCGGGCGTGCCGCGCACGCGCCAGAAGGTGCGCCGCGATTTCGACGAGCAGGTCGACCGGGTCAACGTGTTCGTCGATTTCGAGGGCGGCGGCCGCACCGGCTATGCCTTCACCGTGGCTTCCAGCGGCGGCGTGGCCGACGAGATCATCACCAACCAGAACCAGTTCAACAACGACTGGGACGGTCTCTGGCGCCATGCCGTGTCGGAGGACGACGCGGGCTGGAGCGTCGAGCTGCTGATCCCCTGGCACACCGCGCCGATGCCCGACGCGGACGGGGGCGAGCGCGAGCTGCGGATCTTCCTCGCGCGCGTGGTCGGATCGACCGGCGAGCGCATGGCCTGGCCCGTCGCCAGCTTCGAGCGCCCGCGCTTCCTGTCCGAGTTCGCGCCGGTCACGGTACCGGCGTACGACCAGTCGCTGCTGGCGGTCACGCCCTACGTCTCTGCGCTGTACGACAACGTCGGCGACGCGGGCCACGGCAACGCCGGCGCCGACCTGTTCTGGAAGCCGAACGGCCGCTTCCAGCTCTCGGCCACGGTCAATCCGGATTTCGGCCAGGTCGAGAGCGACGACCTGGTGGTGAACTTCAGCGCCACCGAGACCTTCGTCAGCGACAAGCGCCCGTTCTTCACCGAGAACCAGGGCATCTTCGAATACACCACGCCGTCGGACTTCAGCCAGCTGCTGTACACGCGCCGCGTCGGCGGGCCGGCCGACGACGGCCGCGGCGCCAGCGACATCGCCGCCGCGATCAAGCTCAACGGCAGCGTCGGCGGGCTGAAGTACGGGCTGTTTTCCGCCGACGAGGCGGGCGAAGCGGGGCGCAGCTTCCATGCGCTGCGCCTGGTGCGCGATTTCGAGATGCAGGACTTGGGCCTGATGCTGACGCGCGTCGACAGGCCGTTCCTCGGCCGCGAGGCGACGGTGCTGGGCGTCGACCACAACTGGCGGCCGACGCCGCGCTGGAACCTGCGCAGCCGCGTGTTCGGCAGCCGCATCGACGACGCCGGCGGACGCACGAGCGACATCGGCGCCAGCCTGTGGGCGGACTACGAGATGGACCGCGGCTGGCGCCAGCAGTGGATCGCCATGCATTTCGGCAACGACCTCGAGATCAACGATGCCGGCTACCTGGCGCGCAACAGCGTGAACTACCTGCACTGGCAGGCCTCGCACCGCACCACCGACCTGCCGGACACGTCGCGCTACGCCTCCACCGACTGGCGCTGGCGCGTGAGCACCAACCGCAACAACCATGGCGACCTGCTCAACGACCAGCTGCGCATCAGCCGCGACGGCCAGCTGCGCGACGGCAGCAGCGAGTACGCGCAGGTGAACCTCAACAGCGCCGGCGTCAACGACACCCTGCTGCGCGGGCGCGGCAACGTGCGCCTGCCGGCCAACTTCAACGCCTATTACGAGTACCGGCGCCCGCGCAAGGGACGCTGGTCGCATGGCGTGGAGCTGGAAGTGTTCACCGGCGGCCTGGACGGCAACGACAGGCTCGGCAGCGCCGGCTGGTACGGCGTCACCTATTTCGTCAGCGACGCCTTCAGCCTCGACCTCGGCGGCGTGCTGACCACCCGCCCGGACTGGCTGATCTGGCAAGGCCCGGACCGTGGCGACCTGGTGGGCGCGTTCTCCGGCAAGGAGGCCAAGCTGATCGCGGGCCTGGACTGGGCGATCGATGCGCGCCAGGAGCTGCGCGTGAAGCTGGAGGCGATCGCGATCGACGCGCGCCTGCGCCAGGGCTGGCGCTTCGATCCGGCCGGGCACGCCGTCGCCGTGGACGACGCCATCGCCGACTTCAGCGTGCGCAACCTGGCCTTCCAGGTGCGCTACCGCTACGAACTGGCGCCGCTGTCCTACCTGTACGTGGTGTATGGCCGCGGCGGCTTCGAGCGCCGTGACATCGCCGATGGCCTGGGCGGCGCGCTCGGCGACAGCTTCGGCCTGCGCGACGACGAGCAGCTGCTGGTCAAGCTCAGCTACCGGTTCGAGCTGTGAGGAGCGCCGGCAGCTAGCCCGCGGCGTCGCGCAGGTCGATGGCGGCGATGCGCCAGTTGCGCTGCGCCGCGCTCGCGCCGTCCACCTGCGAGCGGCGCAGGGTGTAGCGCCCGGCCTGGTGCTGGCGGCTGCCGTCGGCGCGCATCGTGGTCACGGTCACCGGCACCTCGACGTAGACCGATCCCGCGGCGCCCTCGGCCGGCCGTGGTTCGCCCACGGTCAGCTCCACCGACGTGGCGCTGGCGAAGTCCTGCGCGAGCGTCGCGGCCGCGCCGGCGCCTTCGATCCATGCGGCCTGCGCGGTGGCGAAATCGCGCGCGTTGATCGCGGCGTAGTAGCGGCGCAGCACGTCCCGCGGATCCTCGACCGTCGCGGCGGGCGCGGCCTGGGGATCCGGCGCACCGGCGGGCGGCGGCGTGGCCAGCAGGCCGGCCTCGGGATTGTCCTCGAGCGGCGGCAGGCCCGCGACGCCGTCCACCGG
>JAEXTE010000306.1 GCA_023453655.1 Pseudomonadota bacterium | reverse complement strand
CCCCAGGAGGGGCGCGCAGACGGCGTGGCCGCAGGCCAGGACGGCGCGGCCGCCGCATCGCGCGCCGCCAGGCCCTGCGTACCGTCCGCCTGCGCCGCCGTGCCCGCGCGCGTGCCCGCCAGGGCGTCGTGCAGGGTGCGATAGACGAAGTCGTGCACCAGGCGCGCGTCGCGGAACCGGACCTCGTGCTTGGCCGGATGCACGTTGACGTCGACGCGGGTCGGATCGAGTTCGAGGAACAGCACGTAGGCCGGCTGGCGCCCGTGGTACATCACGTCGGCGAAGGCCTGCTTGACCGCATGCGCGACGCTGCGGTCGCGCACCGAGCGGCCATTGACGTAGAGGTACTGCTGGTCGGCGCTCGCGCGCGAGTACGCCGGCTGCGCGATCCAGCCGTGCAGCCGCAGGCCGGCTCCCTCGTGCTCGACGCGCAGCGCGTGCTTCGCGAACTCCTCGCCCAGGGTTTCGAGCAGGCGCTCGCCGGTGAACAGGGCACCGCCGGAACGATCGAAGGCGCGGTAGCGCCGCGATGCCTTGCCGTTGTGCGACACCCGAAGCTCGACATCCGGGCGCGCCAGCGCCAGCGACCGCAGCCATTCCTCGATGTGTCCGAGCTCGGTCCGTTCGGCGCGCAGGAACTTGCGCCGGGCCGGCACGTTGTAGAACAGGTCGCGCACCTCGACCGTGGTCCCGGCCGGATGCTGCCTGGGCGTCACCTCGCCCACACGCCCGCCTTCGACCGCGAGTTCGGCGCCATGCGCATCCTCCGCGCGTCGCGTCGACAGCCGGAATCGGCTGACCGAAGCGATCGACGGCAGCGCCTCGCCGCGGAACCCGAGCGTGGCTACCGCTTCGAGGTCGTCGAGGCTGGCGATCTTGCTGGTGGCGTGGCGCGAGACCGCCAGCGGCAGTTCCTCGGCCGGCATGCCGCCTCCGTCGTCGCGCACGCGGATCAGGCGCACGCCGCCTTCCTCCAGGGCGAGGTCGATCCGCGTCGCGCCGGCGTCGAGCGCGTTCTCGACCAGTTCCTTGACCACCGATGCGGGTCGTTCGACGACCTCGCCCGCGGCGATCTGGTTGATCAGGGTGTCGGGCAGTTGCTGGATGGGCACCCGCGCATGATAGCGGTGCGCGCCCGCGACGAGGCGGAACGCCCGCTTTCGAACGCAGTGGGCGGACGCCGGCGTCCTGGGGCCCGGCCCCCTTGAGCGACTACGGGCTGCCGCCCGCGCTCGCCACCTGCCCGGCCGCGGCCCGGGCCGCGTACAGCGTGCCCGGCGGCGGCTGGCTGGAGAAGTAGGTGTGCACGCCATCGAGGATCGCGCGCGCCACGGTGCCCTGGAACGCCGGATCCACCAGGCGCTTTTCCTCGTCGGGATTTGAGAGGAAGGCGGTCTCGACCAGCATCGCGGGCATGTCCGAGGTGCGCAGCACCGCGAAGTTGGCGCGCTCGATGTGCGGCTTGTGGTTGTTGCCGATGCGCTTGAGGCCCTGGAGGATGTGGTTGCCCGCGTCCTCGGAAGCCTTCATCTGACCGCTCTGGGTGAGGTCGAGCAGCACGTTGGTAAGCACGCTGTCGTTGCTAGGAGCGCGCACGCCGCCGATCAGGTCGGCCGCGTTTTCCTTGTCGGCCAGCCAGCGCGCGCGCTGCGACGAGGCGCCGCGCAGCGACAGCACGTAGACCGAGGATCCCTTGGCGTTGCGGTTCTCGGCCGCATCGGCGTGGATCGAAATGAACATGTCCGCCCGCGCCTGCCGGGCAATGCGGGCGCGGTTGTTCAAGGGGATGAACACGTCGCGGTCGCGGACCAGGTGCGCGCGGAGGCCCGGCGTGGCGTTGACCTGGCGCGCCAGTTCGCGCGCGATGGCCAGGGTGATGTCCTTCTCGCGCTTGCCGGTGGGGCCGATCGCGCCCGGGTCCTGCCCGCCGTGGCCGGCATCGATGGCGATCACCAGCGGCCGGCCGCCGTTGGCGATGGCCGGCTGCGCGGGGACGGGCGCTGGCACCGCTGCCGGCGCCGCCGGAGGCTGGACCGAAGCCGCCGCGGCAGTCGGGATCGCCACCGGTTGCCCGCGGGTGTTGCCAGACTGCGGTGGCGGTGCCGGGGCGGGAGCAGGTTGCGCGGCGGTCGCCGAGGCGGCCTGTTTCGCCGTCGCCAGGCCCGCCACCAGGCGCGAGGTCGCGGCGGCGGACGCGGCGGAAGGATCGGCTGCGGGCGGCTGCGGCTCGACCGCGGGGGCCGCCGGTACGGCGGCGTTGGCCGCAGGCTGGGCGGCAGTCCGCTGCGCCGTGGCACCGGCGGAGGCCGCGGCGATGCGGGCGATGGGATCGTCCTGTCCGTCGCCCGGCCACTCGATCACCAGCCGGGTGCCCCCGGGTCCCGACTCGTAGCGGGGCTTGAGTGCGGCCACCGGCTCGGCGAGGTCGAACACGATGCGCACGGTGCCGGGTTCGGGCTGGCCGCTGCGGATGGTCCTGACCACGCCCGCAGGCGCCGGCAGGGCCAACTTGCCCGCGGCGCGGCTGGCGGGCAGGTCGACGACCAGGCGGTCGGGATTGGCCAGCGAGATCAGGCGGTACTCGGCTTCGCCGTCCACGCGAAGCTCGGCGCGGGTGCCGGTGGGTCCGGTCTGAAGGTCGATACCGCGGATTTCCGCGGCGTGGGCGAGGTTCCAGAGCAGCGCCGCCAGCAGTGCCGCCGCCAGCAAGACCTGTTGGACGTTGATTCCCCGCGTGCGCATGAGCCGTAGTCAATCACCGTTGATACGGATTTGCAACGCACTTTTCCTTTCAAAACGGCAACCTGCCGCCGGTTCCTATGGCTCCGGTTCAGATAACGGGCGCAAATCCGCCGGCAGCGACAGTCCATCCAGCCAGGCCCTGCCCCGGCTGCTGGCCGGATCGAGCCGCGCGGACCGGCCACTGCCGGCCACCCCCAGATGCACGTGCAGGTCGGCCGGCGGCAGGCCGCCGGCCCCGCGCTCGGGCCATTCCACCAGCCACAGGCATGCGCCGGCGTCGTCCAGGCCCAGGTATTCCAGTTCGGCGGCGCCGCCGATCCGGTACAGGTCCAGGTGCAGCGCCTCGCTCCCCGCCGCCAGCGGGTAGCGTTCGACGAGGGTGTAGGTGGGGCTGCGGACGGTTCCGGTCACGCCCAGCGCGCGCAGCCAGGCGCGCGCCAGCGTCGACTTGCCGCTGCCCAGGTCGCCGTGCAGGTAGACCACGGCCGGCGCGGGTGCCGACGCAGCCAGCGCGGCGGCCAGGCCCTGGCTTGCCGCCTCGTCGGCCAGGTAGAGGCGAATCACGACACCGCCTCCGCGTTGGACCAGCGCCGCATGGAATCGAGCAGGTCTCCCGGCAGCAGGCCGCGCTCGCCGTCGCGCGCCGCAGTGTCGCCGGCGACCGCATGCAGCAACGCGCCGCAGCAGGCCGCCTCGAAGGCATCGAGCCCCTGCGCCCACAGCGCGGCAATGCAACCGCTGAGCAGGTCGCCCATGCCGCCCACCGCCATGCCCGGGTTGCCCGCGGCGACCACGCGCGGCACGCGGCCCGGCGCGGCGACCAGGCTGCCGGCGCCCTTGAGCACGACCACGCAGCCGTGCCTCTCCGCCAGCAGGCGGGCCGCGGCATACCGGTTGCCCTGCACCTCGGCCACGCGCATGCCGAGCAGGCGCGCCGCTTCGCCCGGGTGCGGGGTCAGCACGGTGTCGGCCGGCAGGGTGCGGGGTTCGCCTGCCAGCAGGTTCAGCGCATCGGCATCGAGCAGGACCCGACGGTCCGCCTCCAGCACGCGCCGGTACAGGGCGCTGCCCCACTCCGCCTGCCCCAGCCCGGGGCCGAGCGCCACCACGCCGGCGCGGGAGAGCTGCGGTTCCAGCAGCGCGGGCGTGTCGATCCCGCGCACCATCGCTTCCGGCCTGCGCGCCAGCGCGGGCGCCACGTGTTCTGGCCGCGTGGCGATGCCGACCAGGCCGGCACCGCAGCGCAGCGCCGCATCCGCCGCCAGCATCACCGCCCCCCCCGTCCCGAGGTCGCCGCCCACGCACAGCACGTAACCGCTGTCGCCCTTGTGTGCGTCGCGCCTGCGCGGCGCCAGCCAGCCGGACAGGTCGCCGGCATCCAGCCGCAGTGCCGCCATGGGCACGTCGGCAAGCAGATGCGCGCATTCGAGCGGAGCGAGCGACAGCGCGCCGGTGCAGGCCAGGGCCGCGCCCGTGGCCAGCCCGGCGTGCGCGGCGATGAACTGCAGCGTGCGCGTGGCGCGAACCGCGGCGCCGGGCGCGGCGCCCGTGGCGGCGTCCACGCCGCTGGGGAGGTCCAGCGAAAGCACGGACAAGCCGGCGGCGTTGATCGCCCCGATCAGCGCGGTCGCCTGCGCATCGGGCGCCCGCGCCAGGCCGATCCCGAACATGGCATCCACCACCAGGTCGCTCTCGGCCAGCGGCATCCCCTCCCCGGCGTCCTCGACGCATCCGCCGGCCTCGATGAAGGCGGCGCAGGCGCGCTGCGCCAGCGGCGTGCGTGGTGCATGCGTCTGCAGGCGCAGCACCCGTACCTGTCGACCGGCCAGCAACGCGTGGCGCGCCAGCTCGTAGCCGTCGCCGCCGTTGTTGCCGGGGCCGCAGACCACGGCGATGCGATGCGCCTGCGGCCAGTGCCGCAACACTTCGCGCCAGGCCGCCTGGCCAGCGCGCGCCATCAGGATGAAGGCATCCCCGCTGCGCCCGGCGGCGCGCGCTTCGACCGCACGCAACGCGGCCACGTCGTACAACGGCGTGCCGCGGTGGTCGGGGTCGGCGTCCATCGCGCGGATTCTATACTGGTGCCGTGCCCCAGCCCCCCGCCAGCGCCGCGCGCGACGCGCGCCCCGATCCCGCGGCCCTCGCCCTGCGCATCAAGGCACTGGCGCGCGAGGCGGGCTTCCAGCGCTGCGGCATCGCCGGCATCGAACTCGGCGAGGACGAGGCGCACCTGCGCGACTGGCTGGCGCAGGGCCTGTATGGCGACATGGACTGGATGGCGCGCCACGGCGACAAGCGTTCGCGTCCGCAGGAGCTGGTGCCGGGCACCGTGCGCGTGATCTCGGTCGGCCTGGACTACGGGCAGGATGCGGACGCCGCGTGGCGCACGCTGGAGGACGGCGAACGGGCCTACGTCGCGCGCTATGCGCTGGGCCGCGACTACCACAAGCTGATGCGCAACCGACTGCAGAGGCTGGCCGGGCGCGTGGCGGCCGAAGTCGGGCCGTTCGGCCACCGCGTGTTCGTCGATTCGGCGCCGGTGCTCGAACGCGCCCTGGCGCGCAACGCCGGCATGGGCTGGATCGGCAAACATACCTGCCTGATCGACCGCGACGGCGGCTCCTGGTTCTTCCTCGGCGAGATCTACGTCGACCTGCCGCTGCCGGTCGATCCGCCGGCCAGCGCGCACTGCGGCACCTGCGTGCGCTGCATCGAGGTCTGCCC
>JAEXTE010000418.1 GCA_023453655.1 Pseudomonadota bacterium | reverse complement strand
CCACGGGGCCGCGCAGCGCCGCATCGGCTATCGTGTGGGCGCCCCGTCCACGCGCCCGCCCGTGCCGCCTGAGCCGCTCCCGATCCGATGAGTACCGGCAAGTCCGCCCGCGTCCTGCCCTGGCGGCCGCGTTCGCTGCAGGCGCGGCAGCTGATGGCCGCCAGCCTGGGCCTGGTCGCGTTCCTGGCGCTGGCCGGTTACGCGCTCGACCGCGCCTTCCTCGACGTCGCCAGCGAAGGCCAGCGCGACCGCCTGCGCAACTACGTGTTCGCCTACGCGGGCGACATCGAGTTCCTGCGCAACGGCGACATCTACGTGCCCGACAACGGGCCCGACGACCGCTTCGATCGCCCCGGCAGCGGCCTGTACGCCGAGGTGGTGCTGCCCAACGGCAGCTGGGTGTCGCGCTCGGCGTCCGGGCCGCAGCTGCCCGAGGCGACGCCGCTGGCCGGCGGCGAGGAGAAGTTCGAGGGCCCGCTGCCGATGGTGCGCAGCGACGGTTCGCCCGGCCAGGTCTACCGCTACGGACTGGGCATGGTGTGGGCGCCGCAGGAAGGCGCGCCCGAGGCGGAGTTCCCGTACACGATCTACGTCATCGAGGACGCCGGTACCGTGCCGCGGCAGGTGCGCGTGTTCCGCGCAGCGCTGTGGGGCTACCTCGGCATTGCCGGCCTGATCCTGCTGCTGCTGCAGACCCTGGTGCTGCGCTGGAGCCTGTGGCCGCTGCGCAAGGTGGTCGAGGAACTCACCCGCGTGCAGCGCGGCCAGGCCAACCGCATGGGCGAGCGCCATCCGCGCGAACTCGAGCCGCTGACCGACAGCATCAATGCGCTGATCGAGAGCGAGCGCGAGAACCTCGAGCAGCAGCGCAACACCATGTCCGACCTGGCCCACAGCCTGAAGACGCCGCTGGCGGTGCTGCGCGCGCGCCTGGATTCGGATGCGGGCGAGCAGGAGCTGCGCGAGGACGTGGCCACCCAGCTGCAGCGCATGACCGACCTGGTCAGCTACCAGCTCGGCCGCGCCGCCTCCACCGGGCACACGCTGTTCGCCGCGCCGGTGGAGATCGAGCCCCACGCCGAGGCGCTGGTGCGCAGCCTGGAGAAGATCTACGCGGGCAAGGGCGTGATCTGCGAATTCGACATCGATCCGGCGGCGCGCTTCCATGGCGAACCCGGCGACCTGCAGGAGCTGCTGGGCAACCTGATCGAGAACGCGTTCAAGTGGGCCGGCAAGCGCGTGCTGCTGACGGTCCAGCCCGGCGGCACCGCGCCCAACCGGCGCCCGGGCCTGTTCCTGGCGGTCGACGACGACGGGCCGGGCATTCCCGAGGACCGCATTCCGCTGGTGCTCCAGCGCGGCGTGCGCGGCGACGAGCGCGTGCACGGGCACGGCATCGGCCTGTCGATCGTGCAGGACATCATCCGCAGCTACCGCGGCGAGTTGCGCGTGGGCCGCTCCACCGAACTCGGCGGCGCCCGCTTCGAAGTGCGCCTGCCGCCGGGGCTGTAGCGGCGACGCCCCCGCGCCTGCAGGCCATGCATCCGGCGGCGCGGGCCGTTCAGGCCGAGGGCGAGGGCCCGTAGAAGCGTTCGAAATGCGCGGCCACCGCGGGGAAGCTGTCGCGCAGCAGTGCCGGATCGCTGAAGTGGTATTCGCTGCACACGGCGAAGAATTCCTCCGGCGCCTCGGCCGCATAGGGATCGATCGCCACCTCGCCGCCGGCATCGACCGCCTGTACCAGCGCGTCGTAGGCCTGCTGGAAATCGCGCGCCCAGGCGCGCTGCCAGTCGCGCGGCAACGGCGGGGTGCCGTCGAGCACGCCGTCGAGCACGTCGAGCTTGTGCGCCATCTCGTGCACGGCCACGCAGAAGCCGGCATGCGGATCGTCGAGGTCGGCCTCGACATCGGCCCAGGACAGGATCAGCGGCCCATCCTCCCAGGCCTCGCCGATCAGTTCGTCGTCCCACTGGTGCAGCACGCCGGCGGCGTCGACGTGGCTGCGGTTCACGCGGAACGCATCCGGATACACGATCAGCTGCGACCAGCCGTGAAGGCCTTCCTCGCCGAACTCCAGCAGCGGCAGGCAGCACAGGGCGGCCAGCAGGGTGCGCTGCGTGTCGTCGAGCGCGAGCGGTTCGATCGGAGTGATCGCCTTCTGCCGCAGGAACAGCGCGCCCAGCGCGCGCAGGCGCTGTTCGCGCGGCGCGTCGAGCGCGCCGATCCATCGTACGCGGGCGCGCACCCGCGACCAGGTGTCGTCGTCGATCGGATCGGGCGTGCGGCCGAACAGCCGCCGGATCAGGCCTGCGGGCAACCGCGATCCCTCAGCGGATCATGCCCGGCAGGAAGCTGTGCCAGCGCGGCGGGCGCGCGGTCGATCCGGATTCGCCGCGGCGCGGCGTGGTCGCCCGGGCGCGGGCGGGCAGCGCGGCGCGCTTGTCGGTGGGGCGCGCGGCTTCGTCCTCGGCGTCCGCTTCCGCGGCGGCATCGCAGCCGGCACTGGCGCCATTGGCGTCCATCATCGCGGGCTGGCGGGCGGCCACGGGAATCGCGGCACAGGCCAGCATGAGGCAGAACAGGAGTCGGGAAGCCATGGCAACCATCCTTTGGCCAGAGTCGTTGCGGCGGCAACGACGCACTATACCCCGGATGCGGCCGGGGGACGGAAGGTTGCAGC
>JAEXTE010000411.1 GCA_023453655.1 Pseudomonadota bacterium | reverse complement strand
GGCGGTGCCCGCGATCCACACCCTGCCCGAGGCGCGCAAGGTGCGCTGGTCGCTGGACGTGGACCCGGTCGATCTCTACTGAGCGGCGGCCTTGCCTGGGCGCCGCCGCCGGCGCGGTTCGCCGCGCGGGCGCTCGCGCACCAGCACCGTCTGCCCCTCGCGCCGCACCTCGAACAGCTCCATCGCGTCGATCAGCGCGCTGAGGCTGCGGTAGCCGTAGTTGCGCGGATCGAACGAGCCCTGGTTGCCGAGGTGGCTGCCGACGCCGCCCAGGTGCGCCCAGCCCTCGTCGGCGGCGACCGCCGCGACCGCGCCGCGCAGCTGGTGCGCCAGCGCCTGGTCGCCCCTGAGTTCGCCCGAGGTCCTGGGACGCGCCTGGTCGGGCGCCACGTCGCCGTCGTCGCCGAGTTTCTCCAGGAACAGGAAAGTGGAGCAGGCCTTCACGAACGGCAGCGGCGTCTGCTTCTGGCCGAAACCGTAGACCGCGTAGCCGTCGTTGCGCAGGCGCATCACCAGCGGAGTGAAGTCGGCGTCGCTGGAGACGACGGCGAAGCCGTCCAGCGTACGCGCGTACATCAGGTCCATGGCGTCGATCACCATCGCCATGTCCGAGGCGTTCTTGCCGGGGGAATACGCGAACTGCTGGATCGGCCGGATC
Source organism: Pseudomonadota bacterium (assembly GCA_023453655.1). Classification (GTDB taxonomy): domain Bacteria; phylum Pseudomonadota; class Gammaproteobacteria; order Xanthomonadales; family Xanthomonadaceae; genus Luteimonas; species Luteimonas composti. Next base: position 1,847 of record JAEXTE010000411.1, on the reverse strand, counting down.
GCGTATTCGTGCAGCACCTTCTCCCAGCCGGCCAGGTTCTGGCTCTTCCAGTTGCCGTAGGCGCGGCGCACGTTGACCACGCCGTGGCGCGCCACCTCGTTGAGGATGGCGTCGATCTTCGCCGCCGGTGCGTTGTCCGCGTCGATCAGCAGGGCGATGCGCTTGTCGCTGTCGGCCATGTGGCAGGTGTTCCCCCGGATGCGGTCCACAGGGTAGCGCGTCGATCGTACGGGCTGAAACCAACACGGCAGCGGCACGGCGGATCGGCGACAATGGGCGACTCCCGCATTCGCAGACGCCACGCCGACATGCCGACCCAGCTCGAACAGCTCCGCTCCCTGTCCACCGTCGTCGCCGACACCGGCGACATCGAAGCCATCGCCCGCTTCAAGCCGATGGACGCGACCACCAACCCGTCGCTGCTGTTCAAGGCCGCGGCGCTGCCGGCCTACGCCGACCACCTGGCGCAGGCGGTGTCGAACGCCAGCGGCAGCGGCGAGGCGAAGGTGGCCGACGCCGGCGACCGGCTGTCGGTGGCGATCGGCGGCGAGATCCTCAAGCTGATCCCCGGCCGCGTCTCGACCGAGGTCGATGCCCGCCTGAGCTTCGACACCGAGGCCACCGTGGCCAAGGCGCACCGCCTGGTCGAGCTCTACGACCAGGCCGGCATCGGCCGCGACCGGCTGCTGATCAAGATCGCCTCGACCTGGGAAGGCATCCGCGCCGCCGAGCGCCTGGAGCGCGAAGGCATCCACTGCAACCTGACCCTGCTGTTCTCCTTCGCCCAGGCCGTGGCCTGCGCCGAAGCCGGCGTGTTCCTGATCTCGCCCTTCGTCGGCCGCATCCTCGACTGGCACCTGGCCAACGGCATGGACAAGCCGGCCACGGCGCAGGACGACCCGGGCGTGCAGTCGGTCACCCGCATCTGGCAGTACTACAAGCAGCACGGCTACCAGACCGTGGTGATGGGCGCGAGCTTCCGCAACACCGGCGAAGTGCTGGCGCTGGCGGGCTGCGACCGCCTGACCATCTCCCCCGACCTGCTGGCCGCGCTCGAGGAGTCCGAGGGCACGGTCGAGCGCGCGCTGGTGGAAAGCGGCGATCGCGGCACGCCGCCCGCCGCGCTGGACGAGGCCTCCTTCCGCTGGCAGCACAACGAGGATGCGATGGCGACCGAGAAGCTGGCCCAGGGCATCCGCAACTTCGCCGCCGACCAGCGCAAGCTGGAGGCGCAGCTGGCCGCGAAGATCGGCTGAGACCTCCTGATCCGCATGGTGCCGCTGCAGCGCGGCGCCTTGCCTCCGATGCTGTCGCACACGGCGCCCACGGGCGCCGTGCCTGTATGCGGCCGGGAGGCCGCCTGCGCCACGAACCCGGGCCGTGCATGCGGTGTCGACGAGGGCACGCGGCACGCCCCATAGAATGGGCCGCATGGAGGCCAGCCCTGCACACGTGGTGATCGTCGGCGGCGGTTTCGCGGGCCTCTGGGCCGCGCGCGCGCTCAGGTCCGCGCAGGTCCGCATCACCCTGGTCGATCGCGGCAACCACCACCTGTTCCAGCCGTTGCTCTACCAGGTCGCCACTGCCGGCCTGTCCGCGCCCGACATCGCCGCGCCGCTGCGCCAGATCCTGCGCAAGCAGAAGAACGTGCAGGTGCAGCTGGCCACCGTGTCGCGCATCGATGTCGCCGCCCGCGAGGTCGAACTCGACCATGCCGAAGGCGTGCGCCGCCTGCGCTACGACTATCTGCTGCTGGCCAGCGGCGCGACCCATGCCTACTTCGGCAACGCGCACTGGGCGCGACACGCCCCGGGCCTGAAGACGCTGGACGACGCGCTCGACCTGCG